>CAMNLN010000017.1 GCA_946543025.1 uncultured Verrucomicrobiota bacterium | reverse complement strand
TCGGCGACCGCTACGCGACACGCATCGAACACGTCGGCGCGAAACCGGCGCTGGATGTCGAACAACCGCTACTTCTCTAGCGCTCCGCGAACCCCAAGTCCGCATATCGTTCCCGGCCCCTTCGCGGAATCTGCAACGGCCCCGATTTCAACAGGTTGCGACATTTCCGTTCCTTGACAATCGAACCAATGATTCCCTTTCCGGTCCGGGTTCGCGGAACCACCCCGTTGAACCCGCGCCGGCACTTGTGCTAGGCTTGACTCCGTCGCGCCCCAGTGCGGGCGCGTGAATTGAAACCCGGACGTCTTGCAGGGCGTCCGCATCTACGAGGAGTCGCGCCCCAGTGCGGGCGCGTGAATTGAAACCTTGCTTTGGTTTTCATAATGCGCTCCCGCGTTTGTCGCGCCCCAGTGCGGGCGCGTGAATTGAAACTCGCGGACGTGCGCCACGTCGCTCATCGCGCCGAGTCGCGCCCCAGTGCGGGCGCGTGAATTGAAACGCGTGTCTGGATTTTCAAAAAACCCCGCCGCGCCGTCGCGCCCCAGTGCGGGCGCGTGAATTGAAACGCGCGACGAGAACCAGGAGCGCGTCGCGCGAGCGTCGCGCCCCAGTGCGGGCGCGTGAATTGAAACGCGCAGGACGGCGGAAACCTCCGGCGGGCGCTCGGTCGCGCCCCAGTGCGGGCGCGTGAATTGAAACCCGACCGAAGCCGCGCAGAAGCGCGTCCGCCGCGGTCGCGCCCCAGTGCGGGCGCGTGAATTGAAACGTCTATACTGCCGCTCTCCGACTCTCGGACGGTGTCGCGCCCCAGTGCGGGCGCGTGAATTGAAACTCGTCCACGTCGAGCCCGTGGCGGCGGCGCTCGGAGGTCGCGCCCCAGTGCGGGCGCGTGAATTGAAACTCGGCGCCGAAGCTCTCGACGATCTGCCGGATCGTCGCGCCCCAGTGCGGGCGCGTGAATTGAAACGCGCGTTCGGAATCCGGCCCTGGAGACGCTCTCGTGTCGCGCCCCAGTGCGGGCGCGTGAATTGAAACTGCTGCGACTCGATGATCGTGAGCAGCCGTTCCGTCGCGCCCCAGTGCGGGCGCGTGAATTGAAACCCGACCATCCAGAAGATCACAACCTACTCCGGCGGTCGCGCCCCAGTGCGGGCGCGTGAATTGAAACCGAAACAGGTCAGTCAGTCAGTCAGTCAACGCGCGGTCGCGCCCCAGTGCGGGCGCGTGAATTGAAACTACGCCTCCGAGAGCCGGACGATCCGCTAGGGCGTCGCGCCCCAGTGCGGGCGCGTGAATTGAAACGCGGGGCTGGCGCGCGCCGCCGGCCTCTCGATCGACCGCGGGCAGCTCGAGGAGATGACCGGCTCCACCCTCGCGGAGGCCCCGCAGCCCCCCCCGCGCCGGGGCCCTTCGGCCTCCCCAACGAGGCCCCGCGCCCGGGAAGGCCGATTCTGGCCTTGCAAAGCCGTTGCAAAACGCGAGGAGCGCCGGGGAGGCACAAGTGACGCCCCCGGCCCCTCCCCCCGCCCTGAAACGCGTTTTGGAGGCCTTCCGGTCCGACCTCGGTCCGGCCGCCGAAAAGTTGCAAGAAGTCCTCGCCCTCCCGGAAGACGAGATGCGGGCCGCCTGCAAGGACCTTGCGGACCGTCTGCCGGACCTCCTGCCGGCCAATCCAGCGATGGCCGCGATCCTCGCCGAGGAGCTCGCCGGCGCGTTCGCCGAGGCGGCGGGGGAGGCGGCCACAAAGGACGCAAAGGCGCGAAGCGGGGAGGCGCTGGCAAACGCCCGCGGCGGCAACCCGGACAACCGCGGCCAGTTCTCGACGCACGAAGGACCGCACGGCCGCGAACCGGAGACGAAGCCGCACCACGACCGCTACGGCTCGACGGACGAAGGCAAGCTCGCCGCGAACCCCCGCCTCAACGAGGAGCGCGGCATGGCGGCGCTCGAAGAGGTGATGCGGAAGAAGGGCACGGCCTACGTCGACAAGGCGATGTACCGCGAGGAGTCCGGCTGGATCCGCTTCGACTGGGGCGACGCCGGCAATCCCGCCAAAGACCACGAAGGCGGACATGGGCTGGCTCATGTCGCCGCGAAAGAGCGCCACGATCCGCGGCAAATTCCGCAACTCATCGCGCGGGGCGTTGCAAGGAAGAACCCCGCCACGCCCGAGAAAATCTACTTCGTCGGCGAAGACAGTTTCTGCGTCGTCGCCAGTCTCTCGCACGGCTCGAAGCGGATCATCACGGAGTTCGTTCCGAACGGCAAGAAGTACGCGAAGCGGTGGGCCGAGATAAAAACGTATCCCCCGGCCAAACGACCGGGGGATAACTAGGAGGCGGATGGAATGCGGACCTTTTCTGAAATCGTCCATCTGCATCCCTACGGCACCGTGCCTCAGTTGATTACTTCCGGTGCTGTTGCGGGCCAACGCAATTGAGTCAACCACAAGCCACTTTCCAAGTCAAGCACGAAATGAAAGAACAACCCACGGACCCCGCCACGATGAACGAACAATCCCCTTTCCCGGTCAACCACCAACGAACAACCCAGCAGATTCAAAGGAACGACGAGATGAAAGAGCAGAACGAGAACGCGGCCCGCCGGTGCGGCATCCTCTCCCCATGGGAACTCTACGCGAAGAAGCTCGAGGCGCTGTTCGCGCGCGACCAGGACGTGACGGTGCGCGCCGACTTCCGCAACCAGCACAAGTCGGTGCGCCTCCTCGTCCGGGGCGAGGCCAAGGCCGAGGCGATCGCGCGCCTGCTGCCGGCACGCATGGCGTTCGGCGCCGTCGAGGTCGCGGTGGAGGTCGCGCCCGCGAACGGGGAGCCGACGCCCGCCGCGCTGCTCGCGGCGGCGTTCGCCGGCAACTCCGCCTTCGCCGGGGCGGACGAGACGCCCGGTTCCGAGGGCGCTCGCGCGCGCTCGGGATCTTCTCCGCAGATCCGGCGCAGTTCTGGGGCGATAATGTCGCGCCCCATGTGGGCGCGTGAATTGAAACGGCCACTTCGCGGCCGCCAGAAAGCAGCATGAAGCGCTGGAAAGGCTCTGTCGCGCGGCTGTGCGCTCCGAAATGGGGGCGATGGTCAATCTCGAGTCCCTGGCCCCGCTCACTACGATCGACCTGTCCGCCGTCCTGAATATCTTCACGCAGCAGAAGCTGTTCGGCAACGGCGCCGGGGTGCGAGCCCTGGCCGTTTCGCGGAGAAGGACTATGACGAAACCCGCGCGGAACGCGACGAGGTTCTCTCCAGGACGACTCGACCGGAAGTATTTGGCGATGGCGCACTAATGTTGCGATGGCAAGCCGTCGCGCCGGGCTGGACGCCCGCCTGAAGGAGAGTGTCCCGGACGTACTCGCCGCCTTTCATGGCCGCGGCGGCGGGGACTCCGCGCTCGACGCGCGGTGGAACGAAATGGATGCGGAACACTACGCCGCGCTCGCGCCTGGCGCCGGCGCCGAAGCACTTTCCCGGAGCACGGTCAGCCTAGTCGCGCCCAGGGCCGACGCCCTTAGCACCCAAGGAATCGGATATATGGGCAATCCGATTGGGAAAACAGAGGATCTGCTGTGGGAAATTCGCGACGACGCCCGCGCGAATGCGAGTGGTGCGGCCCTGATCAACTGCTTGACTAGCCAAAAATATGGACGACGCAGATGGAGGCCAGGCTCAAGGCAAGTGCAAGCCAGAAGAACGGCGAGCGGCGTCCCGCGACGAGGAGGAACACCACCGCATTCAAAATCGCGGCAGCGTCGCATACAAGGAGAGATAAATAATGGTCGGTCATTGCGGAGCGGATGCTATCCGAACGCACGACCGAGGTCAATTGATGGGAAACTGCACCCGTATTTGACAAATAGGGTTTCCGCTTTTCCGCGTCGGTGCACCTAACAATGACAAACTGAGGACAATCCGCGAATTGAGATTTTGCTTGGCTTACACACCATGACATGGTATCATTCCTGCCGTCACTACGGTGTCGGTGGCGCCATTTCTGGTTCACATTGCCGCCGAGTGGGTTGAAAACATTGAAAGGAATGATGGCATAGTCAATCCGTGGCATTCTTTTGAATGTCACCGTGGAACTTTCGGATAAAAGGCATAACACAATTGGAACACATCGGGAAATGCGGCGAATGAACCGTGAAGCGACATCCTGCGCTCTTGCGCGCGAAGTGATAATTCCAGATTTCACGAGGGATATCCATGAATCGGATATCCCGAGGGATGTCTTGGGTGTTCTTCTTGCAGATCGGACCACCGGCAAGAACATCATGTGGATGACTGACGGATATGTTCAATTTGAATCAGTCTTTGACATGAAGATGGGCGCACTGGACGGAATCGATGCCGATGTGATTTCTCGTCCGGGCAACAAGATAATTCGCCCGCGCGTGGACAAGGGCAAGGCGGAGCAGAAGGAGCGCATCCAGAAGAAGGCGGAGGTCTTCACGCCGTCGTGGATCTGCAACAACATGATCAACGAGTTCGACGCCGCCTGGTTCGACCGCAAGCCGGCCCCCTTCACCACGGAGGGAAGCCGCGATGAGGGATGGAAGCGCCTTCCCGGAAAGGTGGAGTTCCCGGACACCCCGGAACACACGTGGCTGGACTACGTCAAATACCGCTGTCTGGAGATGTGCTGCGGCGAAGGGCCATTTCTTGTGAGCCGCTACGACACGACCACGGGGGAAGTCATCCCGGTTCCGGATCGCATCGGCATTCTGGACAGGAAGCTCCGCATCGTCACGGAGAACGTCGGCACGAAGCCGGATGAATGGCTGAAATACGCCATCCTAGCCCTCAAGGCCACGCTCGGCTTCGAGTGGCAGGGCGACAATCTGCTCATCGCCCGAGAGAACATCCTCTACACGATGCTGGAATACTACAAGTTCTACTGCACGGAGGAGCCGCTGGACCACGGGACGCTTCTGGAGCTTGCGGACGTAATCAGCTGGAACATCTGGCAGATGGACGGGCTCAAGGGCGTCGTCCCCATGACATGCCACGAGGAACCGATCGATCCGCCGAAACAAAAGCCCCTGCAACTTGACTTGTTCGGCGAGCCGTCGCCGGCAAAGAAGCAGAAGAAACTTCCGCTGACCCGATCCTGTCCAGGATGCAAGTTCAAGAAGCCGCTCGAAGGGATATTCCTCCACAACGGCCTTTACTGCAACATCATGGACTGGACGCACAGGGAACCGTTCCGCTACACCGACCTGATCAAGATGAACCAGGAGAAGCGGAAAAACAAAGCTGAAAGGTTGCAGTCATGACCATTCAGGAGACGATCAGACAAGGTGAAGGATACGATCTTGAGTTTAAGCGCATGCCGAATGAAGATAGAGTTAAGTATCTCAAGACCGTGATTGCCTTTGCCAATGGAAAGGGCGGCACGATTCTTTTTGGCGTCGCAAACGATGGATCAGTGCCGGGAATCGACAAATCGCGGGTCTTTGCGGAGATGGACGGGATCGCGGATTCCATCTGCAATGCCTGTTCTCCGCGCGTGCCCATCGACATCGGAATCGAGGATGTTGGCGGAAAGTCTGTAATCGTCCTCGACGTGCTGGCGGGATCGCGATGCCCCTATTTCCTCAAAGCGGAAGGCGACAAGGACGGAGTCTATGTCCGCATCGGCGCCACGACGCAACGCGCGGACGATGCGACGCGACATGAACTCGCCTTGGATGCCGAAGGACGCAGTTTCGACAGCGAGCCCTGCCCGAATGCGAAAATCACGGAGGCCCGAATTGCCGCGCTGTGCGCCAGCATGTACCGCATCGCGCGCAACAACGCCAGAAGCGAGTCGGAGCGCAAGACGGTCAAGAAGATCACGCCCAACCAGCTTCAGGCATGGGGTGTCATTTCCAAGGTGAGGAACCGTTGGATCGCATCCAACACGTATGCGTTGCTGACCGGCGACAAGGCGTTTGAGACGCGCGTAAAATGCGGTGTGTTCAAGGGGGATTCGAAGGCCGTTTTCGTCGACCGCCGCGAATTCACCGGCCCCATCTACGAGCAGATCGAAGAAACGCACAAGTACATTCTGTCCAAGATCAACATGGGTTGCGTGTTCGAGGGCATCCAGCGCAGGGATCTCTACGAACTGCCGCCGGATGCCTTGCGCGAACTCGTGATCAATGCCTTTGCCCATCGCAATTACTTCGAGCATGACGCGCCGATCTTCGTCGCCGTCTACGACACGCGCGTGGAGATCACTTCGCCGGGAGGTCTGCCGCGCGGGCTCACGGTCGAGAAGGTGCTTGCGGGGCGGTCGAAAATCCGCAACCATGCTCTTGCCGAGGCGCTCAACTACATGAACGTGATCGAGCAATGGGGCAGCGGCCTGCGCCGCGTGTCCGAAGAGCTAGCCGCCTACGGGGCGAAGCCACTTCAACTGGAAGACGGCGGAGTCGACGTGCGGGTAAACGTATTCCGAAATGCCGCTAGCGCAGACAATGAGGACAATCGCGCGGCAAATGAGGGGAATTGTGAGATAAATGAGGTGAATGAGGCGAATCATGAGGTGAATGCTGTGAATCAGCGCATCGTCTTGGTTTTGAGCCAAAATCCAAAATCCACGATTCCCGAGATGGCTCGAATCTGCAATGTTTCCCGTGCGACGATTGATAGAGCAGTCAAGGTTTTGAAGGATAGTGGGCACATTCGCCGCGTCGGCGGCACCCGCGGACACTGGGAGGTCCTTCAGGGGAAAGGGCGGCGGAGTGAGCCGCTGCCGTCGCCATCACAGCGGGAAGGAGCCGGGAAATGAGCGACCTTCCCGACACCAAGCCGCTGGACGAGATCATCGTCGGCCGCGTCGAGCCGCGCATCTATGCGTTTCTCACGGCCACCGTCCCCCGCTACCTCAAGGTGGGCGACACCTATCGCCCCGTCCCCGTGCGGATCGCCGAATGGCAGAGGCATTTCGCCATCGAAGCGGCCCGCGACGTCTGGGACTGGCCCGCCGTCCTCGACGACAAGGTGTTCTTCCGCGACTACTCGGTTCACCAGTATCTGCAGGACGGCAAGAGTCTGATCCGCCTGGACAAATCGGCGCTGGACGCCATCGCGGGCGGCAAGGACCTCTATTTTTCGAACGAGTTCTTCCTCGACGCCCGCAGGGAACACGTCGAAGAGGCTCTCGCGGACATCCGGGACGACCACGCTCATTCCACGGGCAAGTACTCGTTCTACAGCGTCAAGGACATCGGCAGGGACGCCGAAGACGAACCGGAGCCGACTCCCGTCGCTTTGAAGCTTCGCCCGAACCAGGGGGAGGCGGTCGAGCGCTTCAAGACGGCCGTTGGCGCGGGACGCGCGAACCTCCTGATGTACGCCGTCATGCGCTTCGGCAAGACGGTGACGTCGCTCCAGTGCGCGAGGGAACTGGACGCCCGCTTCGTCGTGGTCGTTTCCGGCAAGGCGGACGTGGCGCGCGAATGGCGGAACACGGTCCTTGGTTTCACGGACTTCCGCAACGAATACGTCTTTCTTTCGCGAAAGGACCTCGACGCCAAGTACACCCGCGTCACCGAAGAACTGGCGGCCGGCCACAGGGTGGTGCTTTTCGCGACGCTTCAAGACCTTCAGGGCGACTCGATCAAGCCGCGCCACGAGCAGATTTTCGCGAATCCGATCGACCTTCTCGTCATCGACGAGACCCACTTCGCCGCCCGCGCCGAGGAATACGGCGCGGCGCTGCGCGTCCCCGCGAAATACGCGAATGCGGACGCCTCCGAAGAGGCCGACGCCGCGGACGCGGCCAAGGCCGTCAAGTCGCTCGATGCGAAAGTCCGGCTCCACCTCTCCGGCACCCCCTACCGCATCCTGATGGGGAGCGAATTCCAGAAGGAGGACATCGTTTCCTTCTGCCAGTTCACGGACATCCTCGACGCGCAGCAGAAGTGGAACGAGGACTACGTTGGTAGGAACAAGGTCGACAAGGACGGCAGGGAAATCGCGGACGACAGCGGTCTTCCTGTCCCGCACGAGGAGTGGGACAACCCATACTACGGCTTCCCGCAGATGGTCCGCTTCGCCTTCAACCTCAACGAGTCCGCCCGCAAGAAGCTCGAGGAGCTGGAGGCGGCCGGCAAGACGAGCCGTTTCCGCGAGCTGTTCCGGCCGATGAGCATGGAGAAGGACTCGAGTCCCCAGCGCCTCCACCGGAAATTCGTCCACGAGCGGGAGGTCGTCGACCTGCTCCGGGCGATCGGCGGCGCCGTGGACGAACCAGGGATTCTCCCGTTCCTGAAGTACGAGAAGATCGAGAAGGGCCAGATGTGCCACCACATCGTCTGCGTCCTGCCGTATTGCACCTCCTGCGACGCCCTGGAAGCCCTCCTCGATCCGCGCAACCGGAAATACAGGGGGACCTTCGGCAAGCTGGGCGAATACAGGGTCGTCAACATCTCCGGCACGAAGGTCAAGAAGGGCTTCGTCAAGATCGCCGACGTGGTGAATACGATCTCGGATTGCGAGAGGAAGGGCGTCAAGACGCTCACGCTCACGGTCAACCGCATGCTCACCGGAAGCACGGTCCCCGAATGGGACACGATGCTCTTCCTCAAGGACACCTCGTCCCCGCAGGAATACGACCAGGCCGTCTTCCGCCTGCAGTCGAGCTTCATCCGCGTCATGGACGACGGAAAGGGGCGGATCGTCAAGTTCAACATGAAGCCGCAGACGCTCCTCGTCGACTTCGATCCCGCGCGGATGTTCCGCCTGCAAGAGGCCCGCGCGCAGGCCTACAACGTCAACACCGACGCGAACGGCAACCGGGAGCTCGAGAAGCGCGTCGCGCGGGAGCTCGCGGTTTCCCCCATCGTCCTCTTCAACAAGGACCGGATACACCGCGTCGAGGCCTCCGACGTGATGGCCGCCATCAGCCAGTATTCCAGTACGCGCGGCGTCGCCGAGGAGGTCGAGGAGATACCGGTGGACCGATCGGTCCACGACGATCCGAAGCTTGCCCATTTCATCGACGGCCTGCCGGAACTCGGCAGCAAGGAGGGCCTGACAATCGCGCCGCACGCCGGCGAGGAGACGGACGCCGACACAGGCGACGCGGAAACCGGCGACGCGGAGGGTGAAGGCGGCGGCAACGCCGGCAAGGCGGCGGATTCCGCGTCCGGCGATTCGGAGGAGGAGCAGAAGAAGCGCGACCGGCGCATCAAGACGCTCCATTCCCTCATCGTCTTCTATTCCTTCCTCGTGCCCGAGCGCGTCCATTCTCTCGACGAAATCCTCGCGGTCATCGACAAGAGCGAGAACAACAGGCGGATCGCGCGGCACCTCGGGCTTGGAAGGGGCCTGCTCGAACGCTACCGGAGCAAGGTCGGGTGGCAGACCCTCCAGAAGCTGGACTACAAGATCCAGAACCTCGACCGTCTCGCCAACGAGACGCAGGACATCGACCTTGGCGAGGACTACAAGGACACCCCGGAGGCGGTCCGGAAGGCCATCGTCGCCATGCGCAAGTTCGGACGCCTCGGCGAGGCGAAGATCGTCACCCCGCCGAACATCGCCTACGACATGGTGCGGCAGATCCCCGGCGCGGAGCTGAAGGCGCTGGTGGAGTCCGGCAAGAAGATTCTCGACCTCGCGGCCAAGATGGGCGAATTCGCCATCGCCGTCGTCCGCCGCTGCGCCGAGCCGGACGTCGGCCTCTCGTCGGACGCCCTCGCGCAGTCGATCCTCGCTATCCCGATGTGCGGCGTCACCTACGAATTCACGCGCAAGGTGTACGAACTCCTCGGACTGGACGTGACGTGCGTCGCCCGGCCCGAGAACATGACGACCTACGACCTGCTCAAAATCAGGAAGGAAGATGGCAAGACGCTTGACTACGATAACATCAAGCGCCTTCTCACCCAGAACAAAGACTTCGAAACAATTGCAATCGGCGACGAGGTCGCCGAGGGAGAACAGACCATGTGCAAGAAAATCGGCCTCGTGATTTCCAATCCGCCGTATCAGGAAGACGATGGTGGTTTTGCGGCTTCCGCCAGCCCGGTGTACGACAAGGCCGTCGAATTGGGAACGGAGCTGGCGCGACATTCCTCGTTCGTCACACCATCCCGCTGGTTCTCCGGGGGAAAGGGGCTTGATGACTTCCGTTCCCGGATGCTCTCTGGTAACCACCTTCGGACGCTGGTGGACTATCCAAATCTCTACGAACCTTTTGACGCCGTGAAGATTCGCGGCGGCATCTCCTATTTCCATTTCGACGAAGAGTACGATGGCCCGTGTTCCGTCTCGACCATGCAAGGCGGAAAACCTGTCGGACAATCCGTCAAGCGCCGCCTCGATGAATTTGACATTCTTGTGCGTCGCAACGAGGCAGTCCCGATCCTTCGAAAAGTCCGAACACAAAACGAAAAAACGATGGATGAAACGGTTTCGTCATCAAAGCCATTTGGTCTGCGTACTTTTTTCAAGGGAACTGAATCTGATGATGGCATTTCAAACCCCGTCAAGCTTTATGGCAATCAAACGGTTTCATGGGTCAGTCGTTCGGCCATCACCGCCAACGCAAAATGGGTTAACGAGTGGAAAGTCCTGATGACGGCCGTGCAGGGGACAAGTGCCGCGGTGGAAACGAAGTTCCTCTCTGACCCCATTCTTGCCGGCCCCCAAACAGCTTGCACGGAAACGTATCTCGTTGCGGGACATTTCAAAAAAACGGTCCGAAGCGGAAAACTTGGCGAGCTATTTGCGGACGCGGTTCGTTCGTTTTCTGGTTTCCCTTCGGAAGGCGACTCAACACGCGACGCGTGATGTGTATGCCTTCGTTCCTCTTCAGGACTTCTCAGCGTCATCCGACATCGATTGGGCCAAGCCGATCTCCGACATCGACCAGCAGCTCTACGCCAAGTACGGGCTCACCGAAGCCGAGCAGAAATTCATCGAATCCATGATCAAGCCGATGGAGTAAGGAAGTTTTGTAAGAAAGGAGTTTAAAATGGCAAGTCAAATAACAAGCGAACTTGAGGGTGTAGTTGCTCTTATTCGAGATTTTAAGTCGAAACCACTAATGCCGCTTTTTGAGGCACTGGTGAATTCAATTCAGGCTATTGAAGATAGATTCCAAGGAAAGTATGACAAGGGAACGATCAGGGTCATAATCAAAAGAGCACCACAACGAGAGTTTGACTTTAAGGATGGGACACGACGTGAGCCGACAATATTGGGTTTTCAAGTCATAGATAATGGAATCGGTTTTACAGATGAAAACATGGCGTCATTTAAGCTTATGGCATCTAAGCAAAAAGCTGCTCGCGGAGGAAAAGGGATTGGTCGTTTTACTTGGCTGAAAGCGTTTGACGACATAAGGATTTCAAGCGTATATGAGGATACGAATGGTAAGAAGAAGCAACGCGAGATAGAATTTTCGTTGCAGCATGGCATAAAGGATTCTTCCCCTGTTGAAGTAGAGGAAAAGACGCCGATTCAGACAATTGTCTCTCTGAATAACTTTAAGCCTGTCTACCGCGATCTCCCGGCAGCCTATAGGACGACGGAAAAAATTGCACAAAGGATTCTGGAGCATTGTCTGGTTTCATTCCTTGCAAATAAGGTCCCTGATATTGTCGTGATGGACGATTCGAACGAGAATTCGTGCTTACTAGCTCAGATGTTCAATGACGACATCAAGCCGCAGATAACGACGGATAGGATTGATGTGGGAAAAGAACACTTTACTTTGACAGAAGTGAAGCTGTATGGAACCAATGCACAAATGCATCGCTTGGTGTTTTGTGCAGATTCACGGGAAGTGACTACATGCGATATAGGAAAGCGATTGGGCACGACGATCCAATTTGATGAAAAGGGGAAAAAGTTTGTGTATGCAGTTTATGTGACTGGTACATATTTGGATTCGCATGTATTGCCGACGCGAGATGATTTTACCATACCAGAAGAATCGGCACCGCTAGACGCGGAGGCACCTATTGGGCGTAGTTCGATTGAAGAAGCGGTTGTTACACATGCAAGACAGTATTTAAAACCATACTTGGACTCTCTGCAAACAAAACGCAAAGAGCTTGTTGAGGGATATGTCGCGGAAAAGAATCCGGCATTGCGAGCCGTTGTTAAATACTGTCCTGAGGCATTAGAGGAGATAGATCCAAATTCGTCGGATGAGAAGATAGATGAAGTGCTGTATCATCATAAGGGCAAGGTGGAATTTGAAATCAGGCGGAATAGTGAGAAGTTGTTGAAAACGCAGGCGGAATCGTTTAATGGAAGTGAAGAGATCATAAAAGAACTGGCGGAAAAGTATGATGATTTCCAAAAAGACAACCTTGCCGCATACGTGACATATAGAAAGTTTGTCATAGAATTGTTTAAGAAGAAGATTGCATCACGACCAGATGGAAGTTATGTAGACGAGGAGATATTGCATGATATAATTTTCCCAAGACGAACTGATTCGGATGTTATCGGATTAGATAATCATAATCTGTGGCTTATTGATGATAGGTTGGCCTTCCACGCATGCGCCATGTCGGATAAGGAAATCCGTGAGTTTATGGACAGTGATTCTGCCGATAGACCAGATATTGTTGCCTTTGCTGATGTAGATCCAGACACGCGCGTTGCAAGGACTGTTTCGATAATAGAGTTTAAAAAACCTAATCGTACAAATTACAGAGACGAGAAGCCGCCAGAACAAGTGCAGAGAATGCTTCGCCAAATACGCGAAAGCAAGCATGTCTTGGTCGATCATGGGCGACCTATCCACATTTCACAAGAAGACACTCAATTCTTGTGCTATGCCATTTGTGATTTTACGAAACCCATTCATGATTGGGCAGAAGAGAATGATTATGCAAAAGTGCATGGCGGGTTTGCGTATTACTACTACAACAGGAATTTAAATGCGAGTATATATTTAGTCAACCTTGACCAGATTGCCATTGATGCCCGGAAACGTAATTTTGCTTTCTTTGACAAGCTTGGGGTTAAATGCACATAGTTTTAAAGGGGTAAAGATTGCGAACTGGCGATTAATGTTTCCTACAAGAAAGGCGTTGTAGTATGAAGCAAAAAGGCGTTATCTACATTCTGACGAATCCGGCGTTTCCTCAATATGTCAAGATTGGGTATGCGCAGGATCTGGAGAAGCGGCTTAAGCAGCTGAATCGCAGCGAGACGATTCCGTATGCGTTCCGGGCATATGCGGTGTATGATGTCGAAAGCGAACTGACTGACAGGGACCTTCACGCCATCATCGACAGCATCAATCCCGACTTGCGGACGATTGAGAACTTTGACGGCAAGAAGCGCGTAAAGGAGTTCTATGCGATGTCGGCGGAGGATGCCTACCATCTTCTGGAGTGCATTGCGAAGGTCAGCGGCACGACCGACCGCCTGAAGCGCATGAAGCCGGAGGGACACGAAATCGAAGACGAGAACACGGCGCGTGAGGTGCAGGATGCGGCGCGGCGAGGGCCGTTCCGGTTTAGTATGTGCGGAATCAGCGCCGGGGCAGAGGTCGTGTTTGTGAATGATGCGAGCAAAAGGGCAGTCGTCGTCGATGATCGCCACGTCAGATTTGACAGCGAAACAACTTCTCTGTCTGCACTCGCAAAGCAGCTCCTTGGCTGCGACCATCCAGTTCAGGGAACGCTCTACTTCACATACAACGGCAAAATCCTTGACGACATCCGCAAAGAGCGGGAAGCAGGAAATTAGAGTGAAACTTGGCGAGGGGCTGTGAGAAGAAGTTTCCGAATAAGGGAGCAACCCGGAAAAAATCCTTCCTAGTTCATCGAACTCATGATCAAGCCGATGGAGTGAATACCCATGCCACGACGCACACAAACACCCGAATCCGAACAATCCATCCCCGAGATGGTGGATGAACTGACGAGCCAGGAGATTGCCACTTGGAACAAGGGCGGCAAGTTGACACCCCATGGGAAGCAGATGGCGAAGCTTCTGGATCGCGCCCTGCCTGCGGAGAAAGTCGATGAATGGGGTTTTATCCTCACATTGTTACCAGGAGTTTGACATGAGGAAGGAACAGACAGAACTGTCAAAGGAAAGGAGCGCGACAAAAATGACGAAGGGGCATTCCTTGCAAACGACGCCGACATACGATGCTCTGGTTTCAGCCATCGAGGGTCTTGTCCGGGACGCCCGCGCCGGATTGAAGGCGGCGATGAACGCCATTATGCTCCAAACCTATTGGCGGACGGGTGAATACATCGTGGAGTATGAGCAGCATGGACGCGACCGAGCCGTTTACGGCGATGGATTGATGCGACGGCTTGCCCACGATCTTACATTGAGACTGGGACGGGGCTTTGCACACTCGAACTTGAATTACATGCGCAAGTTCTACCTTGTCTCGCAAAAAATCCAGACGTCTGGATTTTTCGGAAAAGGCCAGACGTCTGGATTTTTGACTTGGAGCCATTATCTGGAGATTCTTCGCGCCGACGATCCGCTTGAAATCGCATTTTACGCAAAGGAGTGCGAGAATTCGAAATGGAGCGTCCGCGAATTGCATCGGCAGATGCAATCGATGCTGTTCCATCGCATTGCGCTTTCGCGGGACAAGGAAGGCGTACTCGCCTTGGCTAACAAGGGAGACCATGTCCGGAAACCGGAAGACATTCTCCGCGACCCGTATGTTCTTGAATTTGCGGGGCTTCCTGTCGCAGAGCGATTGAAAGAGAGTCGGCTTCACTCCGCGCTTGTCGAGCATCTGCGGGACTTCCTTCTTGAACTCGGGCGAGGATTCTCCTTTGTCGCCAGCCAATACCGCATACCGCTTAACACGGATCATCCGTGTCGGGTTGATCTCGTGTTCTATAACTTCCTGCTCAAGTGCTTTGTCCTCATAGACCTCAAGCGCGGGATGGTAAAGCACCAGGACATCGGGCAGATGAACATGTATCTGAACTACTTCAAGTCCGAGGTAGGCGGCAAGGGAGACGCCGAACCCGTAGGAATCGTCCTGGGTGCCAACAAGGACGATCTGGTCGTCCAGTATGCCACGCAGGGGATTTCAAATCACCTCTTCGTGAGCAAATACCAGTTGTATCTGCCAAACGAGGACCAGTTGCGCGGCAAGTTGGCGGCATTGCTTGATAATGTCGGTAAAGACAAAAGGGAAAGTCATAACCAATGAATGATCTGATGGAGTGAAAATGCCACTCCGAAAACCAACGCCCGAATCCTCGCAATCCATCTCCGAAATGGTGCATGAGGTGACGCGTGAGAGGTGGCGAGAGGGACAGACCCCATTGGTGGAGCAGAAATGGTGGTGAGGTAGGAAATGGCGATGCCGCAGAGAGACGATACGATCGAGACATCCTGGAACAAATAAAGGTTATTCCAAAAAGAGGTACGCGCATGGATACAGACAAGTTCAAAAGTGATCTGATGATTGGCGAGACGTCGTCAATTGAATTCAAGCGGTGCGGGAACAAGGTAGAACGCGATGTGTTCGAATCGATCTGCGCGTTTCTCAATCGCTTCGGAGGTGACGTCTATCTTGGCGTGCTGAATGACGGAACGGTTGTGGGCGTGTCCGCCCAAAATGCCGCTGCGATGATGAAGAACATTGTCAACGTGGTCGGAAATCCTAATGTGTTCAAGCCATCGCCGTATATCGAGGTCGAATCCTTCGTGTGGGACGGCAAGTCGGTCATTCGCGTTCACGTGCCGGTCAGCGGCGACGTTCACTCCTACCACGGCGACATCTACGACCGCATGGGCGAGGTGGACGTGAAAATTCTGGCTACGGCCCAGATCGCTGATCTCTATATGCGCAAAAGGGGTATCTACACCGAGCGCGAGGTGTTCCCACAACTGAATCTTGACGACTTTCGTTTGGATCTGCTGCCGCTTGTGCGTCGTGAAGCGCAGAACCATTTGACGGATGGCAAGCGACATCCGTGGATGGATATGGATGACGAGGCACTTTTCCGTGCGTCGGGACTGATTGACGAAGACAAGGTAACAAAGGAGACGGGCTTTAACTTGGCGGCGGTGCTGCTCTTGGGGAAGGACGAGACACTGATGCGCATCTGTCCGCAGTACGAGACGGATGCGCTGTTGCGCGTCGTGAATGTCGATCGCTACGATGATCGGCGCATCGTTCGGACAAATCTGCTCGAAAGCTACGACGAGCTTTTGGAGTTTTCGCGCAAGCACCTTCCCGCTCCTTTCTTCCTTGAGGAAGACAAGCGGGTGAATCTACGTGAGATAATTGTCCGCGAGATGGTGGCAAACCTGCTGATTCATCGCGAGTTCACGAGCTTGGATAAGTCGGAGTTTGTCATTGAACATGACCGGATGTACACGTCGAATCCATGCAATCCCATGCATGACGGACGGGTGACGCCGGAGAATGTTCGCCCGCGTGCGAAGAATCCCATCATTGCAGGGTTCTTCCGGGAAATCGGCCGTGCAGATCGCCTCGGTTCGGGAGTCCGCAATCTTTACAAATACAGTAAGGACTATGGCGGGGCTGATCCTGTCTTCATTGAGGGCAATAACTTTGTCATATCCGTTTCGCTGAACAAGCTGAATTCCATTCGTTTCCCGTTTGAAAAAACGCCTATTTGGGACGAAAACCCGCATGTTGAGACAGGAAAACAGCCGATTGGAGCGGGAAAACAGCCGATTGGGTCCCAAAAACAGCCGATTGAAGAGGGAAAACAGCCGATTGAAGAGGCCCTGTCGGGGCTTAAGTTGACTCGCCCGACCTATGCAAACATAATGAAACTTTATAATGAGTTTAGCGATGTGGAGGTTTTCGGTCGTGCGCTGGTCATGAAAGTTTGTGGGTTGGCAGATGGACCTGCTGGAATGTTAATAAGGATGATGCTCCGCCATCGTCTCCTTGATACCGTGAAAGGGCGTGGCAAGGGCAAGTATCGCTTCCGTTCCGACTTTTCGGGCGCTAACCCTTAAGGGATGATAGAGGTCCCAATTGGTGGAGTAGAAAGGATGGAGTAGAGACGATGGCGATGCCGCAGAGAGATGACATGATTGAGACGCTGAAGAGGCCGGCTAAATGGTCGGCGGAGGCTTTTGGTGAAGGGGGCTACGAAGTCGTTCCGCCGGAAAAAGAGGAAGAGTTTCTCAAAATGGCCGAGGAGGAGAATCGTCGGCGCCGTCCGGGGATGTATGCCGCGATGCAGTATTACTGCAAGTTGGACAAAGGTAGAACGGGTCATTAAAATGAAGAATCCACTTTCATCCTATCAGGCTGTATGCCGTCCGGGGGCCGGTGCGGGCGCGTTCTTCATGAGCATCCTCGTGTGGGGCGTCGGCATCGGGTGCTTCGGCGCGGCGTTCAACAACTTCCTCGTCGAGACATACGACATCAACGGCTTCGACCGCGGGGTGCTGGAGTTTCTGCGCGAGACGCCGGGCGTGCTGCTCGTGGCGATCTTCGCCGCGCTCCACCGGTTCTCCGACTGGAAGATTCTGCGCTTCGGGACGGCCTGTTCCCTCGTCGCGGCGGTGCTGCTGCTGGTGCCCGTCCGATGGGCGTGGGCCGTCGCGTTCATCGTCGTCTGGGCGTTGGGCGAGCATCTCGTCATGCCCGTTCGCCAGTCGCTCGCGCTTTCAATCGCCCGGGAGGGGCGGAGCGGCGAATCGCTCGGAATCGTCACGGGGGCGATCAACGCTGGCACGGTCGCGGGAAGCGTCCTCGTAGCGGCCATCTTCTACTTGGGCGGACACTTCTGGTCGGACGCGCCGCGCCGCGCGTTCTATGATGTGACGTGGGTGCTCGTGGCGCTGCTCCTCGCCGCCAGCCTCGCCGTCGCGGCATCCGTGAAAGAGCCTGGGCTCGCGAAGCGCGCGCGGCCGTCGTTCTACTTCCGCCGCAAATACTCGACGTTCTACATCCTGGAGCTCTTCTACGGGGCGCGCAAGCAGGTCTTCTTCACCTTCGGTCCGTTCGTGCTGATTCGCGTCTATGGCATGGACACGCAGCACGTCGCGATCCTCTTCGCCGCAGCCGCGCTCTTCACCGCGCTGTGGGGCGGCCGCCTCATCGGGCGGCTAGTGGACCGATGGGGCTATCGCAACGTGATGATCTGGGACACGGTCGTGCTGTTCTTCGTGTGTCTGCTCTACGGCTTCGCGAAGGACTGGTTCCTGCCGCGCGTGGCGGTAGCCGTGGTGTGCGTGAACTACGTCCTCGACGCCGTGCTGAGCAACGCCTCGATGGCGACGAACCTCTACGCCCGCACGCTTTCCGACTCCCAGGAGGAACTGACCGCGACCCTTTCCTCCGGCATCTCCGTGAACCACGTGGTGACCGTGTTCTACGCGCTCGCCGGAGGCTGGATCTGGGACCGCTTCGGCCCCGGCATCCTTTTCGCCACGGCGGCGTTCATGGCGCTTGCCAACAGCGCCTTTGCGCTCACAGTGCCAAAACCCGTGTCGGAAACGCGCAAGGATGCGCAGAGCGACAGATGATACCGAGAAATTGGTGGAAACTAAAATGCCCGCCGTTATTGGATTGTTAGGATTTTTCGAAACAGATAAGTTCGTCTTTTCAGAAGAGGAGTGTACTTGGCCATGACCGAAAAGCAAATTAAGCATTTCATGGAAACGCACCACCGCAAGACCATGCGCGAGCCTGCCAAACGGCTTCGTGCAGCCATTGAGCAGGCGTCTAAAAAACGGTGCTGGTACAACGGGTGGAAACACGAGGGGGACCGCGCGGAATACGGCATCCTTTACGATCCGATGCGCGAGTTTCTTTCCGAAGCCCAATTCAGCGACATTTGCGAGATGTGCGATTTCCTTCTGGCGAAGGCAAATGCGCAAATAGAAAAATCAAATGACGATGGCGACTGCGCCGGACAGGCGCGCTACTGGATGGAGAAAATGTTGAAGGCACTCATGAAGTGCGAGGGAAGCCTTGCGGAGAAAATCGGATGGCTGGAGGACTTCCAAAAGCGCGACATCTATTTTTTGGCCGATTTCGCCACGACCATGTTGGACAAGAAGAACACGCTGTCGCAGGACGATTGGTCGCGGCTGGCGGACATGAAGATCGAAAAATTCAGGAATACGCCAAAAGTCGAGGACGATGGCATAAGCGACAATGACATCCGTGGCTGGCTTGACGACAAAGCGTCTGTTGACGAGATTGAAGCCGCACTTCGCAATGCCGGACGTGAAGACGAAATAACCCCGTTCAGAAGATCCATCCTCGGGCGATTCGGCAATGCAGAGTGGATGGCTGAGGCGCTCCTCGCCGATGGTCAGACGAAGGAGGCGGAAGCATGGTTTGAGAAACACCTTGAAAAGGCCCCGGTGGCGATAGCAACACAGGCACGCATGCGTGGATTTGCCATTTCACGTGGCGATTTGACAAAGGCGGCGGCTTTTGACGCGGAGGCGTTCTTCGACAATCCTTCCGTTGACAAATATGATCAACTGATGGCTATTTGCAGCGTAGGGAACGTCGCCGATGCCGTTCGCAAGGCTGTGTTTCGCGCGTTGGAGACTGGAATCCGTCCGGATTTAGAGGAAACAAAAGCCACAGATTGGCCCTTGCCGATTGTGGATTTTGGCCGTGGCATTGTTGAAGAGCCGACTCCGTCATTCGAGTTGCTGGCCGAGTTGGCATGGAGAGAACATCGCCCGGATGCAGCTCTTTCCTATTACAAGCGCGCTGTTGCGCAACGTTGCAAGAAAGAACGCGTAGAGGCTTGTGCGTTTGATTGGAGCATGGCCGATCGCATTGCCCTGATATGGCCAGAAGAGGCGATTGCGATTTGGGAGTGGATCATTGCGAACAGCACACGTGCCTGGCAGAGCGATTACGACAATATTGACAGGGCGCTACGTTGCATGAAGCCAATTTTTTTCGTCAGTGGGAAAGCAATGGCTTTTCGGAAAAAAGTCCGGGATTTGATTGCGAAAAACAAGAAGCGCCGGAATCTCGTCGAGGCGCTTGAGAATATCCTGTATGATCGAGACATCTAGGAAACAATTGCTGCCGATCGCATCACGACAGTTTTTAGCCACAAAGGACGCAAAGCGCACAAAGTTTCCGGAAAATGGGCGGCTTGCTCGCGGACGCCAATGTGTTGCCGCGCGACGAGCGAGCATTTTCGCGGGCTGGAAGCCCGCGCTCCCAGGGCAAACTGCGCGCGCGGCGAGACGCCGCACATCACATCGCGGGCTGGAAGCCCGCGCTCCCAGGGCGAACGGCGCGCGCGGCGAGACGCCGCACATCACATCGCGGGCTGGAAGCCCGCGCTCCCAGGGGGACGGCGCACATCCAATCGCGGGCTGGAAGCCCGCGCTCCCATGGCAAAATGCGCGCGCGGCGAACGCGCCATACCGGCAGGGGCCGACCGTCTGGCAGCCCGCATTTTCTTTGGATTGGACGTGGCACGGGGGCGGATGTAGAATCGGGCGCATGCAGAATGCCATGGATGTTTGCAACACGATAATCGCTGCCGAATGACGGACACAATTTCAAGAGAGCACCGAAGTTGGATGATGAGCCGAATTCGGAGCCGCGACACAAAGCCCGAGCTGGTGGTTCGACGCTATCTTTTCTCCCGCGGCCTTCGGTTCCGCGTGAACGTGTCGCGCATTCCGGGGCATCCTGATATCGTCCTGGCACGGCGCAGGGCCATCGTCGAAGTTCGCGGCTGCTTCTGGCACCGCCACTCCGGGTGCAGCGCGGCGACGACGCCGAAATCCAACGTCAAGTTCTGGAAGGCGAAGTTCAGGCGGAACGTAGAACGGGACCGACTTCACGAAGAGATGTGGACGAAGGCCGGGTGGCGTGTGTTTGTCGTGTGGGAGTGCGAACTCCGGCCAGCGATTCGCGCCGCTACGCTTCAGCGCCTTTTCGACGCTATTGTCGCTCCGGCTTCTCCGCTGGCGTCAGTGTCGTCCAGACGATTCGTCTATCCTGTCCCCGAAGACGAAACTACTTTCATGATCGCCGCCGAGCCGGAAGCGAGTCCGGCCGCCATACGTGGTTCGTAATTGGCAATTGCCAACAAATGACAAATGTTGGCTATTGCCGCCAAGTGGCAATAGGTCGCAAATGTCCACGCTTGTTCACAAATGACAATTGTCCGCAAATGCTCATTGTGCGCAGGTTGTCAATGTCACCAATCACGTGGGGTGCGACCAGAAACTGTCCATGTAACGGAACGCAAAGAGCGCCAGGAAAATGGCGGCCGTGGCATCGAACGCCGCCGT
>CAMNLN010000016.1 GCA_946543025.1 uncultured Verrucomicrobiota bacterium | reverse complement strand
ACCCACGACAACCTGCGCCCAAGGCAGGTGCGCTACCAGACTGCGCTACGCCCCGAAAACAACGAATAGGTTATAGTGAATAATGAATAGGTTGTGGGAAACGGTTTAGATGACGTGAAATGTTAAAGATCCTTTCGAGAGGCCTCGTACTCCGAAATCTCGCGGGAGATGATGCCTGTCACGTCGTTGCGCGCGGCGTTCGCTCCAACGCGCACCGCATGATAGATCGCCTTGTGCGACGAGCTGCCGTGCGTGATGATCACCGCCCCCGGCACACCCAAAAGCGGCGCACCTCCGTAGATGTCAGGATCAAGCTGCTGCTTCATGGCCTTGAACGCGCCCTTCAGCAGCAATGCCCCCACTACGCGGAAAATCCCCTTGAAGCATTCCTTCTTCAGAAAGTAGCCGATCGCGTGAGCCAACGATTCCGCCGTCTTCAAGACGACGTTGCCCACAAAGCCGTCGCACACGACCACATCCGTCTGCCCCTTGAAGAGGTCGTGTCCCTCCACGTTGCCCCGGAAGTCAATCCCCGCCACTTCCTTGAGAAGCGGAAAGGTCTCCTTCGTCATCTCGTTGCCCTTGCAGTCTTCCGTCCCGATCGACAGCAGGCCGACCAGTGGCTTCTCGCGCTTGAGTACCGCCTTCGAGTACGCGCTGCCCATGATCGCAAACTGAACCAGCCAGTCGGCATGGCAATCCATGTTCGCTCCCGCGTCAAGGAGCAGAAGCGGACGGATCGGACGGCGCGTAGGCAAAACCGTCGCAATCGCCGGACGCAACACGCCGGGAATTCGCCCAAGGTTCAGGATCGCGCTCGTGGCCACCGCACCGGAGTTGCCGGCGGAAACGAACGCATCCGCCTTCCCTTCCTTCACGAGGCGCATCGCCACATTGATCGAGCAGTCCTTCTTCTTTCGGACCGCACTCACCGGCGTTTCGTCCATCTCCGCCACGTCAGGCGCATGGACAATCTCGAGCTTGCCGGACTTGACCGCGGCAGAAGACTCCTTGGGATGCTTGGCGAACTCGGCCTCAATCTGGCTTTGCACCCCGACCAGGAGGACCTTGGTGTCCTCCAGGCCAAGGGCTGCCTCGATTCCGCCCAGGACGATCTCGCCCGGAGCATTGTCGCCGCCCATCGCGTCAAGGGCTATTCGCGTCATGGATCCTTACTTGGCGGTGACGGAAAGGACCTTGCGGCCCTTGTACATGCCGCAGTTCGGGCACACGTGATGCGCCTGCTTCATGCCGCCGCATTCGGGACATGCCTGCACGGAGGCCAGAATCGCCTTCTCCAGCTGGCCAACACGCTGGCGCTTGCGCATTTTAGACTTCTTGTTCTTAGGTGATGCCATTTCAGCTGCTCCTTGTCAATCTTCAGTCAATCTTCAATCCATCCAACGCACCCCATCGGTCGTCCGTCTCTTCGCGCGTACATTCGCAGGGACCCTCATTGAGGTTCTTTCCACAGGACGCACACACTCCAAGACAATCCGGACGGCAGACCGGGTATGTCGGCAGGGAGAGTATTATACTCTGTCTGACCTCATCCGTCAAATCCACATATTCGGTTTTGTCATCCGTCTCGACGCTGACGGTGAAGTCTGGCACGGTCACCGTAAAGTCGAAATCGCCGCCGCATCGCGAACAGACCGCATCGAAATCCTGCGCCAACGTACCACGCACGAGCAGCTCGCGCCCCAGCTGCTGGGCGAAAAGATCGTATCGGACGCCCGCAAAAGGGCGAAGCAAATCACCGTCCAACTCGAGCACCGCGTCGTCCAAGACGCCCTCGAAATCTTCTCCGTCCTTGTCGAGACGCGTGACGTCAATGAGCAACTTGTCGTTCATGGAGGTGTTTTTGGACTGCAGGGGTGACGAAGGGAGAGGTGTCGCCGCCATAGCGGGCAATCTCACGCACGGTGGACGCGGTGACATAGGCCAGGTTTTCGGACGGCATCATGAAGAGCGTCTCGATTTCAGGCGCCATGCGCCTGTTCGTGAGCGCCATCTGGAACTCGTACTCGAAGTCGGAGTAGACGCGTACGCCGCGAATGACTGTCCGTACGCCGTGCGCGCGACAGAAATCCACGAGCAGCGTATCGAGCAGCTCTACCGTGACGTTCGAGAGGCCGGCATGTGCCACGTCCTCGCGAATCATCGCCAGGCGGTGATCTGCGTCGAAGAGCGCGCCGGACTTCGCGCTCGTCGCGGCGACGGCAACGATCAGCCGGTCATACAGCTTGGCCGCGCGCGCGATCAGATCGAAGTGACCGAGCGTCATCGGGTCGAACGTTCCGGGATAGACAGCCGTTTTCTCGGACATGGTCAACGTGGCCTCGCGAACGGAATCCTGTCAGGGAGAGACGGAGAGCCGATCGTCGTCGGTAAAGCCGTCGGCGAACACGCCCTGCGCCTTGTAGGTCTTCAGCATAAAGTGCGTGGCGGTGGAAAGCACGCCATCGAGCGTCGAAAGCTCGGCTGCCACGAAATGCGCCACGTCCTGCAGCGAGTCGCCCTTCACGAACACAAGCAGATCGTAGCCGCCGCTCATGAGAAAGCACGCCTCCACCTGGGCAAAGCGCGCAACGCGCTCGGCAATCTTCCCGAACCCGCAATCGCGCTGCGGGGTGATCTTGAGTTCAATGACAGCGTGTACCTGTTGTGCCATGATCTTCCTCCGGTTGACGACAGTATACCATGTTTAGCGGTTAGTGCCTAGTGGCTAGTTGCGAGTGGCTGATGCTTGGCATGCGAAACGGATGCGCAACCGCGCATCCGCCTCGTTTCGGCCGACTTGCGCCGACCGTCTTGCCCCAACCTTACTTGGCCTCGGCAGCGGGTGCTTCCGCAGCCGTCCCGGCGGCAGGAGCCTCTTCCTTCTTCGGCTCCGGCAGAACCACCCACTGGAGCAGGCACGTCGGGGCGCCATCGCCCTTGCGGTTGCCGAGCTTGAGGATGCGGGTGTAGCCGCCCTTGCGGCCTTCCATCGCCGGAACGATCGTATCGAACAGCTTCTGGACCGCCTTGGGCTGCTGCAGGCGTGCCGACGCGAGACGGCGAGCGGCGAGCGTACCCTTCCGGGCCACCGTGACGATCTTCTCGGCGTCCTTGCGGGCCTGCTTCGCCTTTGGCAGCGTGGTCTGGATGGAATCGGCGAGGATAAGGTTCGTCACGAGGCTCTTCATAAGGGCCTTGCGGTGGGCCGTCGAACGGCCGAACTTCTTTGCGACTCTGTGATGGCGCATGGTGGCAGTCTCCTGAAATTACTTTTTCGTTTCGAGCAGATCGGCGTCGAACTTGTAGCCGAGGCAGAGACCGAGGTCTTTCAGCTTGTCCTTGATCTCGTTCAGCGACTTCTTGCCGAAGTTGCGGTACTTGAGCATGTCGGCCTCGGTCTTCTGCGCGAGTTCGCCGACGGTGGTGATGTTGGCGTTGTTGAGGCAGTTCGCGGCGCGGACCGAAAGCTCGATCTCGTTCACGGACATGTTCAACAGCTTGCGCAGACGCTCGCGTTCGTCGGCGCCCTTCTTCTCCGAGTCGTCGAACTCGAGCGATTCCTCGTTCGAGTAGTCCACGAACACGTCGAGGTGGCGGCGGAGCACGGCGGCGGCCGTCTTCAGGGCGTCGTCGGGCGTCGTGCGCCCGTCCGTCCAAATGTCGAGCACGAGTTTCTCGTAGTCGGTGCGCTGGCCGACGCGGGTGTTCTCCACGAGGAAGTTCACGCGCGTGACGGGCGAGAAGATGGAGTCAATCGCGATGCGACCGATCTCCTGGTCGGGCGTCTTGTTGGCTTCGGCGAGGCAGAAGCCGCGGCCCGTGCGGATCTCGCATTCCATGTCGAGCGTGGCGCCTTCTTCGAGCGTCGCGATGACCAGATCCTTGTTCAGCACCTCCACGGCGTTCTCCTCGGCGAAATCGCCGGCGGTCACCGTGCAGGGGCCAGACTTCTTCAGGCGCAACGAGGAATCGTCGCGCGTAAACGTCTTCAGCAGGACGCGCTTCAGGTTGAGGATGATGTCCGTCACATCCTCGGCGACGCCGGGGATCGTGGAGAACTCATGGTTCACGCCCGCGATCTTGACCGAACAGATCGCGCAGCCCTCGATGGACGAGAGGAGCACGCGGCGGAGAGAGTTGCCGATCGTGCGCGCATAGCCGATCTCAAACGGCTCGGCGACGAAACGCGCGTACTTTCCGTCGCCCCCCTCGTCCCTCTGGACGCGGTGCGGCATTTCAAAACGGCTCAAACGGATTGGCATAGGAACCTCCCTTGAAATGGGTTGAAAGATATGAAAACCGAGATACGGGCCGCCGCGGACGGCGGCCCGTCACCCGACTCAGCGCGAGTACAGTTCGACGATCGCCTGAACGTTGATGTTCTCGGGGATCTCGGAACGTTCCGGTATCGCCGTCAGAGAACCGGTCAGGCTGGACTGATTCCACTCCAGCCACGACACCGTCACGCGATGCTTGTTGAGCGAGTCCTGGACGGCCATGAGGCCCTTGGACTTCTCGCGCAGGCCAATGACCTGGCCAGGCTTCACGATACACGACGGGACATTGCAGATCTTGCCGTCGAGCGTGATATGGCGGTGCGTGACGAGCTGGCGCGCGGCAGGACGCGTCGGCGCAATGCCGAGGCGGTAGACAAGGTTGTCAAGACGCGTCTCGCAAAGCTGGAGGAGAATGTCGCCCGTAACGCCCTGCTTCGCCTTGGCGCGCTCGAAGAACGTGCGGAACTGACGCTCCATCATACCGTAGATGAAACGGGCCTTCTGCTTCTCGCGCAACTGTTCGCCGTACTCGGAGAGCTTCTTCCGACGGCGGGCGCCGTGCTGGCCCGGCGGATTGGTGCGGCGGTCGAGAACCTTGTCTGGACCAAACAGAGGCTCGCCGAAGCGACGCGAAATCTTGGTGCGTGGACCTGTATAGCGACCCATAGTTAGACCCTCCTGCGCTTACGCGGACGGCAGCCGTTGTGGGGAATCGGCGTCGTGTCCGTAATCATCGTAACCTTGATGCCTGCGGCCTGGATGGCGCGCACGGCCGACTCGCGGCCCGCGCCCGCGCCTTGCATCCGCACCTCACACTCGTGCATGCCCTTCGCGAACGCCGTGCGGGCGGCGTCCTGCGCCACCATCGTGGCGGCGAAGGCCGTGCACTTGCGGCTACCCTTGAAACCAGCCTTGCCGGCCGAGCTCCAGGCGATCACGCCGCCGCGCGCGTCCGCGATCGACACCTGCGTGTTGTTGAAGGTTGAACGGATGAACGCAATGCCCGCAGGGATCGACTTGCCCGGACGGGCCTTCTTCGCGGGGGCGTCGCCCTCGGCGGCCGGAGCCGTCGCGTCGGCGACAGGCGCTTCCGCCGCCGGAGCGGCCGCCTGTTCCTGCTTGATGTTTTCTTCGCTCATAGATCAAGTCTCCTCACTTCTTCGCCGGCGCGGCCGCGCGGATGACGGCGGCGGAGGCGCGGCGGCCACCCTTGCGCGTCTTTGCGTTCGTCTTCGTGCGCTGCCCACGGACGGGCAGACCGCGCTTGTGACGGAGCCCGCGGTAGGAACCGATCTGCATCAGCCGGCGGATGTTCTGGGACACCTCGCGGCGCAGGTCGCCTTCCACGCGGAAATGGTCCTGGATGAAAGTGACGATTGCGTGAATCTCGTCCTGTGTCAGGTCGTCGGCTTTCTTCGAAGGCTCGACCTTGCATGCGGCCAGCACGTCATCTGCGCGCTTGGGCCCGATTCCATGGATATACCTCAAAGCATAGCGGATATGCTTTTTGCCAGGGATATCCACACCCATCAGTCTTGGCATGGTTGTGTTTCCTTTTCTTAACCTTGGCGCTGCTTGTGGCGCGGGTTTGTGCAGATCACGCGCACCACGCCCTTACGGCGGATGATGCGACAGTTCTCGCAAATGCGACGAACGGAACTACGTACTTTCATTGGATAACTCTACTTTCTGTGGTCGAACGAAGGAATATTATCTCAAAAAAAGGACCCCTTGGCAAGGGGGCAAATTCAAAAAATACTTCTCGCTTTTCATGCGAGAAACAGCACGTTTTTCGCCGTTATACGCATATTGACGATGCGCACTACGCCCTTTCGCCCGAAACTCGCCGCCGCACCGAACATTCGGCAATACTGCTTTAGTATCCCTTCTCCAATCCATCATCACGGATGCACTGGCGGAGCAGGTTCTCCGAAACTTGGCAAAAGCCAACGGCCGTGCGAATGCGGACGGGCTACGCATCCGCTCCTGAGCTTGCCGCCGGGCGAGGCAGAATCCGCTCGGCCAGCTCCTTCGCGCCGGCATGGTGCCACGTGTCGAGCGTAAGGCGTCGGCCGTCCTTCGCGTAGACCACGAGGATGCCTTTCTTCTCCCAGCGACGATCGTCCACGCCGCTCACATCCGCGAAGGCAAGCGGCTTGCCGCCCGTAAGCGAGCCGCACATCTGCGTGTCGTCCCACTCGAGCGTCTGCAGACGGCACCGTCCCACGCCGACGGCGATCAGGATCGCAGCGATGCCGCAGATGCCCGCGAACTGGTACTGCCGGTTGATAGCATCCTTCTTCAGCTTGTCGAAGTCTCCCTGCCGTCCGTGGAGAATCTGCTCGCTGAACGTCGCGTCGTCCATCTTCGGATAGGTGATCGCGCCGTCGTACAGGAACCAGCAGCAGAGACCGAGGAAGAGGACGGCCACGCCAAGGTGGCGCAGGGCGTATTCGCGGTTGAGCGTCAGTTTCATGTCTACTCCTTGATGCGGATGTTGCGGAACTCGACTTTCATCGGCGGCCCCTGGTGGAGCTGCAGGGCGACATGACCCTTCGCCGGGAAGAATTCTTCGCGCGGATCTTCCACCGAGGTGGTGCGCACGCCGTTTATCCACACGGTAATCGTACGGCCTTCCACTTTTACGCGGATATCGTTCCATTGCTCGGCGCGGTAGATCTTCTGGAGAGCCGCGCCGTCCGCGAAACGCGCAACCCGCTTCTTGCCGGCGGCGTCGATCGTCACGTCCGCCCCGCGCTCGCCGACCAGATGCTGGCGCGGATGGTAAAGGAAGCCCACGTAGTTGCCGCCGCCGTTCATGTCCGCCTGGTACCCGTTGTCGCCCACGAACTGCGGCTTGCATCGCAGCTGGATGCCGCTGTTGGCACCCTTCGAGAGGCGAAACTCGGCGCGAAGCTCGAAGTCGGCCAGCTCCTTCGCCGTGTAGACGAGGTGGTGGTTTGGCTTGCAGGGATGCTCCCTCGTGGAGTCGCCCGTGATCACGCCGTCGCGCACGGAGAAGAAACCGTCCTGCTGGCTCCAGCCCGTGAGGTCGCGCCCGTTGAAGATCGGGCGAAACAGCACCGACTCCGCCCCGGGCACCGCCCCCCGCTTCTCCAGCGTATTGAGAATTCGCACGAGCGCCATCCTCTCATCGCCCGTCGCCGTCCGCGCAGCGGAGACGATCGGCTTCGCCACGGCTTCAGGCAGATACACGCCCGCAAGCTGCGCCTCGCCGTTCTCACTTGTGACGGTCGACATTTCCGGTCCGTCGCCGACACGATACGTGAGATGAAGTTCCTTGACCTTGCCCGGAGCCGGGTCGCGCGCAAACCCGCCGCGTCCGGCGAGTCGATTGCTCGCCATGATGGAGCGCGAACCGCCCGACACAAGCGCGCGCACCATGTCCAGGACGTCCGCGACCGGCTTGCCTTTGCCCCCCGCCGCCGCGTCGGGACCGAAATAGCCGTACTCGGCCTTGACGACCGTCACGGGCGCGTCGTCCGCCTCGAACGCGCGCGTAGCCAGGCGAATGATCGAACCCGCGAGACGATCCTCGCGCGGAAACTCCTTCAGCAGGGCAAGCAGCTGCGGCAGGTCGCACGGGTCGCAGAGCGTGGCGAAGGACTTGAGCACTTCGGCGCGCAAACCCGCATCCTTCGTCGTGCGCGCAAGTTCGATGAAACGCGGCAGGACGGCGCGCGCGCGGCGGTCGCCCAACACGCCCACGGCGAGCCGGGCCTTCTTCGCGTCGGAGCCGTCGGCAAGGGCGAGCAGATTTCCCACGACATCGTCGTTCGGAAATCCGACGAGCTGGCGGCGGGCGAGCATCGCCTCGGTGCCGGAACCTATCGCCGCCTCCACGAGCGCGGAGACGACCGAAAGATCCCCCTTCTGCACCGCCGTCTTCGGCGTAAAAGCCGTGATCGCGGCGGATGCGCCCGCATAGTCCGGCGTCACAGGTGTCTTGCGCAGGCGCAACGAAGCGTCCAACGCGGCCTGGCGCTTTGCGTCTTTCACGGCCGCGCGCGCGGCTGCGAGCGCGGCCTCGGCCTCGGGGCCGGGGATGTTCTGGAGCCCGTAGCGCGCCGCGTGGAAAAGCGGCGGCTCGGTCGCGTCGGAAAGCAGGGCGGCGAGCGCAGGCACGCACGCGGCCGTGCCCTTGTGGCACAGCTCCTGGCACGCCGTCACCTTGTCGTTGACGCCATTCTCCTTCAGTACCGCGAGCAGCTCCGGCTCGGTCATGCGGAACGCGGGCTGCTTCAGCTCGGCGGCCATCGCGCCCATCGTAATCAGGCCACACGCCAAAAACACTTGCTTCATGTATTCGCCCTTCCTCTCATCTTCTTTCTCTACTCTTCGCTCTTCCCTCTTCACCCTAAACGATCTGCCAGCCCTCGCGCTGGGCGCGAGAGAGCATGCGGTTGGCTTCTGGATCGTTGACGAACTCTTCTTTCACCGGGTCCCAAGTCATGTCGCGCCCCAGCCACTGAGCGATGTTGGCGCAATGCACGGTCGTCATCGAGCGGTGCATCATCACGGGGTTGGCGACTGTCTTCGCGCGCGTCTTCACCGAATTGAGGAACTGCCGCAGATGGTTCTGTCCGGTGTAGCCCGTGCGCACGCAGTAGTCAGCGAGGATCTTCTGGTAGTCGGCGAGCAGCGATGGCCGCGAAACCTCCGGCAGCGAATAGCCGTCCGCGCACGACACCCATCCCTCGGAACCCACGTAGCGGACACCGCACGTGCCGCGCCAGCCGCGCTGCACAGCCACCATTTCCACGCCGTTCGCGAAGCGCATGCGCAAGCCGTCCGGAACAGGCTTGTCTAGGCTTGGATAGAAGACCGGCGACGAACCCTCCATGCCGATCGCATCGTGGCACTGCGCGAACGTGTGCGAGCCCCATTCGCCGATGATGCCGGTGTAGAGGTCATGGTCGCGGTGCCACGCGCCGTGCAGGTACGCCTTGTTGAACGGACGCCACGCGCAAGGGCCCAGCCAGGCGTCCCAGTCCACCTCCTCGCGCGGCGGTTCGGGCTCGGCCGGCAGCCATTGGCGCGCGAGGTTCACGTTGCCGCCTGGCGCAAGATGGGCATAGATGGTCTTCACCTCGCCAAGGCGGCCGAGGCGCACCAGCTCGTTGCAGACGACGAAGTTCGGCTCGCTGAGGCGCTGCATGCCGGCCTGGTAGACGCGGCCGAACCGATGCGCCGTGGCGACGACGGCCTGTCCCTCGCGCACGGTCATCGACGCGGGCTTTTCGGTGTAGACGTCCTTGCCCGCGCGCATGGCGGCGATGGAGACGCCGGCGTGCCAGCGGTCGCCGGTGGCGGTGAGGATGGCGTCGATGTCCTTCCGCGCAAGCAGCTCCTTCATGTCGATGTATTGCGCGCAATCGGCGTTGCCGTAGTGCTTGTCCACCAAGTCCTTGATGGCGTCACGACGCGCCCTGCGCACGTCGCAGATGGCAACGAACTGGACGTCCTTTTCCGGCAACACCCAGTTGCGCAGGTCGCCCGTGCCGCGGCCGCCGAGGCCAATGGCGCCCATGACGATGCGATTCGATGGCGCAACGGCGCCGTCGCGCCCGAGCGCGGAGGCGGGCACGAGCCACGGCAGCGCCGCGACGCCGCCTGCCCGCGCAAGAAATGAACGGCGAGTGAGCTTCGACAATCTTTTCATGCCGCCATTATACCACACGGCCGCCGTCCCCCGCCAGTCCTCTACGGACGGACGATCCGGCGCCATTCGGCGGCACCGCCGAAGCCGGGCACCGCCCACGCGCGCATCCGCTCGTCCGGTGCGGGCATATAGGACGCGCCGGGGGCGAGCGTCTCGTCGCGCCGTTCCCTGCGAATCAGCGGAACGATCGCGAAATCGGAATGCGCACGGCCGTTCGGCTCCACGTGGAAGTTCATCGCCCCCATCCGCTCCGCGTCCGTCACGACGCCCCAGAACCGTCCGTCCCTCGCGAACCAGGCGGACGACTTCGGCGCGCGCCACAGGTTCGGCACCGGCTGCGACTCCTTCACGTCCACCTCGCCGGCGAACGGGGCGATCGGACAGAAGTAGATGCGCTTCATCGTGATCGGCGCCGCGCCGACGTTGACGAGTTCAAGCAAATCCACGCGAAACGCCGGTTGGCCGGGCGTGAAGACAAAACCTTCCTTTACGCGGTAGGCGATGCCGTGGTCACGCGCTTCCGCCGTGACGACGAGCCGTCCGCCGCCATCCGCCGCCGGCTCCCATTCCGCCGCCGTCACGCGCGAAGCGGATGTCCAGTAGCGGATGCCGTCGCGGTCGTGGTGGAGCATGAAGTTCCACGCGCCAAGTTCGCGTCCGCCGAGCGCGACGCGCGTGAGGAGCGTCGCGCCGCCGATTCGTCCCTCGGCCGCAAGTCCGCCGTTCGTGACGCGGAAGGCGTCGCCGGCACGCGCAAACGCGACGCGCGCGCCGGACTCCGCAGGCATCCGCGCGAGGATCTCGTCTACCACGCGCGTGGAGATCGGCGGCGCTTCGCGCGGCGCGGGCGGCGGACCGAGCCGCAGGCGCTTCGCGTCCTTCTGGATTCGCGCGAACGCCTCTACGCACGGATAGGGCACGCCCGCCTCGTTCACGAGGCCGTAGTTGCTGTCCTCGCCGTTGCCGCCCGCGCCGCCGGCCGGCTGGTCCACCCAGCGGAACACGGCCCAGCCCACGATGTAGGGCATCGGCAGAAGCGTGCGCATCCAGAGTTCGGAGGCGCGCGTGCGCTCCGTTTGCGTACGGAAGCGCTGGCCCGCGCCGTGGAGGCAGGGGAGGCCCGAATCGAGCGCGGGGAAGGCCCATTCGGGAATCATCATCGGTTTCTTCGTGCGGGCGTAGAGCGCGTCGAACGCCTCGCGGCAAGGGCGTCCGTCCTCGGAAGAGGGCGACACCGTGTTGCAGTCGATGTCCGTTATCGGGTAACAGTTGAAGGAGACCACGTCGCAGTATTCGCCGGCGACGTTCCACACCTCGTCGTCGCCCGCGCCGTTGATGCCGGCGAAGCGGCAACCCATCACGAGGTGGTTGGGGTCGGCCGCACGGACCGCCTCGGAAGTGGTCTTGAAGTAGCGCCGGGCGATCTCGACAAGGAATCCGCGCTTCACCTCGTCCGGAATTTTCCCCGTAGGGTCGGCGCCGTGCGCGCGCACCCAGTTTTCGGCGGCGACGCGCGCGGAATGCCCGGGCTTCTTGCGCATGCAGGCCTCGAAGAGGGCGTGCGGACGCGGCACGCCGGGCGCGGTGCGGGCGCGTCCCCAGGCGAGCTCGTTGTCGAGGTAGTAGCCGATCGTCCACGGATCGTCCTTGTACGGCGCGCACGTCCAGTTCGCGACGAGGGCGCAGAACTCGGCGAAGCGCGGATGGAACACGTTCGGGAAGGCGGCGCCGGCGGGACGCGTCTCGTCGTTGATCCAATATTCCTCCGGCATGCCGAGGTGGCACATGCGCTGGCCGAAGGTCGCCACGCGGATGCGCGGCACGCCGCGGTAGTCCAGTTCCCCGCCGCAGCCGAAGCTGAGCGTGTTGAACCCCCACGCCTTATATTTTCTGATCGTATCCTCGGCCCACTTCTCGGGCGTGCCGAACTGCTTGACGTTCGCTTCGCGGTAGGCGTAGCGGTCGTGGACGGGATCGTAGCAACCCTGCCAGTTGGCGCTCTGCACGCCAAAGCTCAGGAAGCCGCGTCCGAGCGGATCAACGAGCCACCAGCGTCCGTCGGCGTCCCGCTCCGTACGGAACGCGCCAGTCGCGCGAAAGTTCACGCCCTCGATGAACGATTTGCAATCATAAGGCGGGAACATCGGGGCGACATTCTTGGGCGACGGTTCGGCGACAGCGAGGCCGTCCGCCGTTTCCGTCACGTCGAGGATGCGCACATGTTCGAGCCCACGCCGGTTCGGCCCGTGCAGGACGAGCTTGAGCGCGCCCTCGAACGTGCGGAAGAGCGCTCCGTGCCCGCCGTTCTTTCCGTAGATCACCTTGTGGCCCTTCCAGGGACCATAGACCGTGCCGCTCGCGGACTCCGTCTGCATCACGCAGTAACCCTCGCCCGTCTTGCGGAATGTGCTCCAGATCATAAAGAGGCGGCCGTCCTTCATACGGTGGAGGTAGGGACCGTCCGTCACGCGGGACGTCGGCGCGGCGGCGGTCGCGTCGAAGAGGCGGCGCGGCGCCTCGGCAAGGCCCGAAAAGTCAGGCTTGAGCGCAGCCACGCACATGCCGCCCGTCTTTGCCTGCACCCACTCGTGGCAAAAGACCATGTAGGGCCTGTCCCCGTCCATGAAGAGCGTACCGTCGAGTGCCATCATGTCCTCGGGCGTGGCGGGCTTGCCCGAGACGGGCCTGAACGGCCCCGCAGGCGAATCGGCGGCGTAGATCCATGTGCCCCGACGGCATTCGAGGCGCGTGGCGTTCGGTCCCTTTGCGCCTTCGGGATCCGGATAGAACGAGAGCGTGGCGAACATCAGGTAGCGCGTGCCCACCTTGTAGACTTCCGGTGCCCAGACGGTGCGGCAACGGTCCTTCGGCGGCACGGTCATCACGGGCTTCGGCCGCGACCACGTGGCGAGGTCCTTCGAGGTGCGCACGCTCACGCCGCGCGCGTAGGAACGGCCCTTGTACGGGTCGGTCGTCTCGTACAAGTAGTACGTTTTCGTTGCATCGTCCGCGAGGATGAACGGATCGCGGATGCGGAACGTGTCGGCTGCCGTCACCTGCCGCGCGCGGGCGGCCCGCGCGCCGAGGATGGCGCGCGCTTCGAGCGGATGGGAGGTGCGCACGTAGGAAGCGCCCACGCCGACGGCGGCGAGCAGATCGTCGGCGTCGCCGGTCTCCCAGTCGTAGACGATCGTCTTGCCGGCGTCGTGGAGCGGAATCGCCTGCGCGTCCGCAAGCGGCTTCGCGGTCACGTACGCGTTCGCCATCACGCGCGCCACGTCGCCCGTGGAGACAAGCTCGCTCCACCGGACGCGCACGAGCGCGGTCTCAACGGCGTTCGCGGCGAACGTCGCCGCGAAGAGAAGAACGACAATAGCTGATTTTTTCATGGTTTCTGGCTCCATGTTCCGTAAAGCGCGATTATATCACAAAACGGAGGGGGCGTAACTTCCGCTTGCCGCGCGCGGCGGGTTATGAGATACTAGCGCCGTCATGGCGAATCCAATTTTGACCACCTTCCGTCTCGCTACGGCCTGCCTGGGGCTTGCGGCCTGTCTCCACGCCCAGACCGGTCCCGCGCCACAGGCGTTCGTGAACGACTTCCGCGGACGTCTGAACGCCGACTACTCCACATGGGAACGCCAAATCACGATCATGAAGGAGTCGTATCTCGCGGCCTGCCCGGGCGGCAAGTTCGTGATCGCCATCCTGATCTCCACCTGCGGCTCGATCGACAACGCGGCTGGCGACTTCACGCCGCTCCAGAACGCCGCCATGTGGAACTTCCGCAACTGGCTCATCCAGACATTCGACAAGCGCGAAAAGGAAGGTTTCTACCTCCTCGACGCCGGCATCGCCGCCGACAACGACCACGGCTTCAATCTCGCCACGGGTTCCGCCACGGTCCCGTTCGAGGGGTACAACGGCGAGGAGAAACTGCGCGTCCAGACGGGCAACCCCCATCCCTACCCCAACTACGTCACGATGGGACTCCCGTTCGCGGCGTTCATCCAGTATTACCGCTGAGGAGACGAACAGGATGAAAAGAACCTTTCTGGCCGCGCTTGTCCTGACCGCCGTGTGCGCACAAGGCGCGCCGTATGTGATTGACGTGAAGCCCGGCGGATCGCTGGAGGCGGCGCGCGACGCGGCACGCGCGCTGTCGGCGGAAAAGCGCGCGGGCGGCGTGGAGATCGTGCTCGCGCCCGGTGTCTACCGGCGTTCGGCCACATTGAAGCTCGACGCACGGGACGCGGGCGTGACATGGTGTTCGGCGGACGGCGGACGCGCCGTAATCTGCGACGGCATCGAGTTGAAGCCGGAGCGCTTCAAGCCCGTTCCCGAAGGGACGCCGCGCGTCGATCTCGGCGTGCGTGCGCATGTGCTCGTAGCCGACCTCGTGTCGGAGAACGCGTGGCTCGGCGACGTGCTGAAACGCGAAGCCCGCGCGCCGCTGCCCATTCCCGAGCTGTTCGTCGACGGTGTGCGCATGACGCCCGCGCGCTGGCCGAACGAGGGCTGGGCCACGATCGCGAAGTTCATCGATCCGGGGACGAAGAACAACGACGGCAGCGTGGGCGACTCGCTCAAGGGCACTAAGGCGAGCGCTCAGCCGCGCGGCGGCACCTTCGGGTATTCCGGCGACCGTCCCGCGCGCTGGACGGACGTGCCGTATCTTTGGCTGCACGGCTTCTGGTGCTTCGACTGGTACGACGCCGTCATCCCCGTCGCGTCCATCAACACGGCCTCCAACTCCATCACGTTCGCCGCGCAGCATCAGTACGGCGTGCGGGCGGGCAATCCCTCGCCGCGCCGCTGGCGGGCCGTGCACCTGCTGGAGGAACTGGACGTGCCCGGCGAATACTACGTGGACCGCGACGCGAAGAAGCTCTACCTCTACCCGCCGGCGTCGTTCGGGAAGGACTCGCGCGTGGTCCTCGGCGCGAAGTGGCGCCACCTGCTCGCCGTCGAGAACGGCACGGACATCGTCTTCCGCGGCATCGACTTTACCGAGTGCCAGGCGGACGCCGTCCTGCTGAAGCGCTGTACGCGCGTCTCGCTCGAGAATTGCCGTCTCTACAACATCCGTTGCAAGGCGGTCTACGCGGAAGGTTGCACGGACTGCCGCGTCGTCTCATGCGACGTCCACGACACGGGCACGGGCGGCATCTCGCTCGGCGGCGGCGACCGCAAGACGCTCACGCCCGGGAGGAACCTCGTCGAGGACTGCCTCATCCGCGACTTTTCCGCCCACTGCCTCACCTACGCGAGCGCCATCCACATCAGCGGGTGCGGCAACGTCGCGCGCCACAACGAGCTGTCGGGTGCGCCGCACATGGCGGTGGGCCTGTACGGCAACGACCACGTGTTCGAGTACAACGTCGTGTCGAACGTCTGCATGAGCTCCGACGACGCGTCCGCCTTCTACAAGGGGCGTAACCCGTCCTGCCGCGGCAACGTCTTGCGATACAACTTCTGGAGCGAGATCGGCTCGCCGCGCGGGCATGGCAACGCGGCCGTGTACTTCGACGATGGCGACGGCGGCGACTTCGTGATCGGCAACGTTTTCTACCGCTGCGGCGAGCCCGGCTTCGGGGGCTTCGGCACGGTGTTCTGCCACGGCGGCTACTCGAACGTCGTCGACAACTGCATCTTCATCGAGTGCAAGCGACCGCTGGGCTCAAGCCCGTGGTCGCAAAAGCGCTGGGCGGACTTTCTCCAATCGCCACTGGAACAGACTCGTCTGACGCAAGAGGTCGACATCCGCAAGCCGCCGTATGTCACGCGCTATCCCGAGCTTGTCGGCTACTTCGACCCGCAACCCGATGCGATCCGCTGGAACGCCGCCTTCAACAGCGCGTTCGTGAACTGTCCGACGGAACTGCCCGGACGTACGCCCGGCAAGAAAGTTCCCGGCATCCTCTCCGGACGCTGGCATACGAACGCGACGGACGTGGCGTTCAACCACGATCCGGGATTCCGCGACCTGCGCGGGAAGGATTTCCGCCTCGTCCCCGGCGCCGATCTCTACAGGAAGATCCCCGGCTTCAAGCCGATTCCGTTCGAAAAGATCGGCCTGCTCACGCGGCGCGGCAAACGGTAAGGACAGGAACTGTCAGGCCATGACCTACATCTCGCTCGACTTCGAAACGACAGGTACCGTGCGCGGCTGGCCCAACGAGCCGTGGCAGCTGGGGCTCATCGCCGTCACAGACGGGCAACCCGTGCCGGAGACGCGCTGGGAGACCTTCTTCCGCATCCCGGCGGACCGCCCCTTCTCGCCGCGCGCCCCGGGTCGCTGGGCGGAGCTGCGCGACACGCTCGCGGACGCGCCGTCCTTCATGGAGGCCTGGCCCGACCTCGCCGACCGCCTCGCGGGCCGTCCGCTCGTGGCGCACAACGCCGCCACCGAGCGCACCATCCTCGAGAAGCGCGCGCCGCTCACGCCCTTCGGCCCGTGGAACGACACGCTCGCGCTCGTCCGCGCGCGCTGGCCGCGCCTCCCCTCCTACTCGCTCGGCGACCTGATCGCGACGTTCGGACTGACCGAACGGGTAGACGACCTCTGCCCCGGCCGCACGTGGCACGACGCCCTCTACGACGCCTGCGCAGGTGCCGTCCTCTTCTGCCATGCCTGTGGTGCCTAACGATTTATGAAAGGAACACGAAAATGAAGACTTGGAAATGGATGTTGACCATCGGATCGACATGTCTGGCATGCGCCGCGATGGCGCAGGAGCTTGTCGATTTCACACGCGCCGACCACGGTTGGCACGCCATGAACCATGTGGCGAACGCGCGGCAGACCGTCACCGGCTACGCCTTCGACTTGACGGGCGGCGACCCCTGGTGCGTGGCGGGCGCAACGTACACGATGCCCGCGCCGCCGCCCGGCGCCGCGTATCTCCGCATCGAGCTGGAGACCGCGCCCATCGCCGACCCGCACTCGTTCCAGATCTTCTGGCACCCGCAGAATAGATATTTCAACGAGCAGGAATCGACGCGCCTCGAACCGGCCGGGGCAGCCCCCTGCTCCAAATTCGCCGCCGAACTGCCCGTCGGGCTCATCGGCCCCGAGGCGTTGGCCCTGCGCATCGACCCGCCCAGGAAGAGCGAGACGTTCGCCACCGTCGAGTACCGTCGCCTGCGCGCCTCGTATGTGACGGCCGAATGGACGCCCTCCTTCTCCGCGCCGCCGCCACTGGCGTTGCATGAATCGCTTGTTCTGAAGGGGGAAGGCTGGGAACTGCGCCATGGTTCGCACATGGGCGCGTTTGCTTTCGTCGCCAATGGCAAGACGTGGGCGGAGGGCTACCCGAACGAGCCGTTCGTCATCCAGGGGCCAAACGGCAAGCCCGAAACGCTCGACTGGAACCGTGCAACCGGGAAGATACGACGTGTCAACGACTCGGCAATCATCGCGGCATTCACCCTGCAGGACACGTCGGGCCGCACATGGACATGGACGCGCAAGTTCGCCGTCGCCGGCTCGACGCTCAACGTGCGCACGACAGTCGCGGTCGACCGCCCCGCGCAGGTCTACCACATCCCCTACATGACCCTCTTCGTCGACCGCGCCTCGAACGGACACAAGACGCAGGCGCTCCTACCCGGCATCGAGTATCTCGCCGACGAGCCGTCGTCCAACGAGAAGGAGGTGCGCGGCCCGCAGGCGAACCGCCTCATTCCCGCCGCGCACAAGTTCTGCTACCCGATGATGGCGCTCGCCGACGCCTCCAGCTGGTTCGCGTTCGAATGGAAGAATCCCGGAAGCGCGGAGTGGCCGTTCGCACCCGTCTTCGACACGCCCGACCGGCAGTTCAAGTCCGGCGGACACCTCTTCGCGCTCTGGGCGCCCGGCGTGGGCGCGGCGCGGCGCGAGAGCGACGTGCGACTCTTTTCCGCCGTGCCGTTCACGGCCGGTGCGGTCGAGACGACGCTCTCGTCGGGCGCGGGCGGAGACGTGACGGACGCGCTGAAGGCGCGCTATCCTCTCAAGCGGCTTCCACCCACGCCCGCGCTTGAGGCCGTCAAGAGCTGCGACGTGCTCGCGCGCGGCTGGATGGATTCGGGCATCCGCGAAGAGGCGCAAGGCTGCCGTCACGCCCTCGGCGAACGCTGGCATCCGAACCGCGTCTCGGACGCGCCGGCGCTTATGCTCTGGCTCGCGTCCGCCACGCCCGACGCCACGGCCGCCGCCAGCCTGACAAAGGCGGCGAACGAGATGATCGCGGCGCTGCCCGAGAAATCCGCGGAGCGGAAGGGCTGGGGAGGCGGCGTGTCGCACGTGCGCCGTCCGGCCGCGCCGCTCGTGTTCGGCGACCCGATCGCCTACGCCATCTCGGCGGGCGGCACCGCGAAGGGCCTCGCGCGGCAGCTCGCGAGCGGCAAGCGCATCTGGCGCAAGCCCAACAACAACAAGCCCGACTACGGCGAGACGCTCGGCTCCGACCACTGCAACGGCTACACGTCCATGACCGTTTCCAGCATGCTCGGCTGCGCGCTCTGGACGGGCGACGAGGGGCTGATCGCCGAGACGCTGGGCGTCCTCGACAAGTTCACCGAGATCTACGGCAACGACGTGCCGCGCGGCGCGCAGCCGTGGGAGATGCCGCTTCACACGCCGGACATTCTCGCGTCGGGCAATATCGTCAACTGCTACGTCAGGGGCTATCTGCTTTCCGGCAACCCGCGCTACCTGGAACGGGCGCGCTACTGGGCCATGACCGGCATGACGATGATCTACTTCGTCGATCCGCCCACGGACCAGCCGAACCCGATCGGACGCTACGCCACGATCGGCGTGATGGGCGCGACGAACTGGGCTTCGCCCAACTGGATCGGCCTGCCTGTCCAGTGGTGCGGCCTCGTCTATGCCGCCTCGCTCGCCGACCTGGCGGAAATCGAGACGGACGCCAAACAGGCCGCGCTCTGGCGGCACCTCGCCAAGGGCATCACCGCGAGCGGCGTGGACCAGAGCTTCCTGCCGAGCGACGGCGAAAAGGTGGGCTTGCTGCCGGACTCCTTCGCGCTCGTGAAGCAGGAGCGGCGAGACCCGCCAATCAACCCGGGTACCGTGCAGGAGAACGTGAGCAACTTCATCGGACTCCCGTACTACCGCGTGATCCGTGCCGTGCCGAACGGCAAGACGCTCATCCACGTGCCGGGCCGCGTGGCGGCGAAAGAGCCGCCGGCAAACGAGCTGGCGCGCGTGGAGATCGCCGCGTGGCCGAAGGCGCCGTACAAGGTGTTCTTCTCGCGCGTACAGAAGCCAGCCGCCGTCAAGGCGGACGGCCAACCGGTGCCGTTCAAGTTCTTCGGCAATGTGATGACCGTGGACCTGCAACCGAACGAAAAGCCCTTCCTGCTCACGCTCGAAAAGTGACAACCATGGCTGCGGACTCCAAGATGAATCCTGTCGCCGCCGACTTCGAGTTCTTCCGCCCGAAACTGACGGCGCTGGCCGCGAAGCACCTGAACCCGGTACTGTCGCGGCGGCTCTCGCCGGAAGACGTGGTGCAGGAAACGTTCGCGGCGGCGCTGATGCGCGAAGACTTCTTCACGAACGAGCCGGAGGTGCCCCTCTACTTCAAGCTGCGCACAATTCTCTTCCAGACCATGGTAGACCTCGAACGGCGGCACCTCGCCGCGCAGAAGCGCGACGCCTACAAGGAAGTGGACGTGCCGGGTTGCAGCGACGACGACACATCCGCCGGCGGGCTCGACTGGGACATGTTCGCGGGCACCATGACCGCGCCCAACTCCGTACTCGCCCGCGAGGATCGACACGCGCTCCTCCGCCAGGCGATCGGCGAGCTTTCCGAGAACGACCGGCAGATCATTATCTTGCGCCACTTTGACGACATGGACAACGCCGACTGCGCGCGCATCCTCGGCATCGATCCGAAGGCCGCCTCCATCCGCTACGTCCGCGCGTTGGAACGTCTTCAGGCAAGGCTTCTCCAACACTCGGAATTCCAGAACTGACGATTCCAAACAGGAAGCCGCGGAGAACGACAGGTTTTTTCGAAGGCACCCTGTAGATTCGGAAGATTGATTGCGTTCCTAGTCATATCGGGAAAAAACGCATGACAACGCAGAATGGAACAAGACCATGGACAAGACACTAACGACTCTTGCCGCCACAGCAATCGCCGTAGTCATGTCGGCGGCGGAATGCAAGGACGGGACATGCCCGATTCCTTCTTCGGGTGACGAGGCGACGTACGCGGTGCTGTCGCCCGTGCCGGAGTCTGCCGTAGAACCGATCAAGCCGGCGGCGCGCCTCAGGTCTCTAGACGGCAAGACGATCGCGCTCGTGGGCGGCAGCTTCATGGCCAACGTCACCCATCCCGAACTGAAGCGGCTCATCCTCGCCGAATATCCGACGGCGAAAATCTATCTCTTGAGCGAAATCGGCTCGGCGGGGCCCTACCCGCGTCCGGGCGTGGTGCGGCGCGAGAAGGAAGAGTTCCAGCGCAAGCTGAAGGAGCTCAAGATCGACGCCGTCATCTCGGGGAACGGCGGATGCGGACTCTGCACGCCGAAGGAGACAGGCTCGTGCATCGCCGCCGAAGTGCTGGGCATCCCGTCCGTGATGATCGCCGCGCCGGGGTTCGTGAAGCAGGCGAAGAGCGCCGCCCTTTCCGCCGGGCTCGCGGAATTGCGCGTGGCGGAATACCCCGGCGCGTTCGCGAGCCACACGCGCGAGGAGCTTCTCGCAAACACGCGCAAGGTGCTGTGGCCGCAGGTGAAGGCGGGGTTGATGGGGACCAAGGACAGTCGACAGTCGACAATTGGCAACCGGGCATCGGCTGCCGAATGTCAAATCTCAGGCACCTTCGCCGAAATCCAGCGCGTCTTCCTCGATTCCGGCTGGACAGACGGGCTGCCCGTCGTGCCGCCGACGAAACAGGCCGTCGCCGAATTCCTGCGGTTCACCGACCTGCCGCCCGACCGGTCGCTCGGCGCGATCCCGCCCGCGCAACGCGACGTGACGGTCCGGCACGTGGCCGTGAACGGTGCGATGGCGGGATGTCCGCCCGAGTTCATGCCCCTTCTCCTCGCGTTCGTCGAAGCGATGAAAGACGGCGATTTTCGTCGGACGCTCGCCTCGACCCACGCATGGACGCCCTACTGCTGGCTGAACGGTCCTGTCATCCGCCAACTGGGCTTCGACTGCGGGCAAGGCGAGATCTGCGAACCGAAGAACGCCGTCCTTGGACGCTTCATCAACCTCGCCATGCTCAACCTCGGCGGCTACCGCGTGAAGGAAAACCGCATGGGCACCTTCGGCTACCTGATGCCGTGGTGTCTCGTCGAGGACGAGGCAGCCGCGCTGAAGATCGGCTGGAAGCCGTACCACATGCAACGCGGGTTTTCGATCGACGACTCCACGCTCACCGCCGCCTCGTCGATCAACTGGGGCAACAATCTCGTGCCGGCATCGTCCGACGGCGCGCGCATCAAGGACATGATGGCGTGGGACGCCGTGGAGAAGTCGCAGATGGCCGTCG
>CAMNLN010000015.1 GCA_946543025.1 uncultured Verrucomicrobiota bacterium | reverse complement strand
CGTTCTACACGTTGAGCAGCGGCGCTTGGGTGGCCGGAACGACGGCCAACAGCAGTATCACGGCTACGGCGGGTGATCCCAGCGATGCTACCATCGCGCGTGGCCAGGCGCTCTATCTGGAGCGTCAGAATCCAAAGGAGAACAATGCGGCCAAGCCGTTCTGGGTTTACGGTGCCGACGGTTCCGAAATCGCGACCACGACGCTGACCGGCTCGACGAAGTACCTCGTTGCCAGCCCGAAGGCGACGGCGTTCACCCCGCAGGCGAGCAAGATTTCAGGTGCGACGGCGAAGTCACGTCGTGGCGGCGACCAGATCGTCGTTCCGCTTGACGGCGGCGCGTCGCGCATCTATACCCTCGTCAACAACAAGTGGGGGTATGTGGGTGCCAGCGGTGCGCGCATCGAGGAAGGTGCAGACGGGTATCTGCCCGTCCAGCTCGGCACGGGCTTCTGGTATATGGCGTCCTCCGCTGAGAACAGCATTACGATCACATGGTAGTCTTTTGAAGGAATCACGCAATGAACATGAAACAAAAGTTTCTGGCCACGCTTGCCTTTGCGGCATCGGTCATGGTCGCGTCCGCAGGTACCCTGTACTGGCAGGTGGAAGGCGAGAACGATGGCGACACTTTTAGTTCCGCCACTTTGTATGTGAGTTCGAATAGCGACGGTTCTTCAGCCACGGCTCTTGATACCGCTTCGGTTGGAAATGGCACGGTGTTTTCAGACGAGAGTGGGTCGTATTCCGACTTGATGCAGACGGATGTCTCCGCCTATTCAGGAAATGATCCCGCCTACTATTTCTTCGTCGAGATGGCAAACTATAACGGCGCGACCGATCCGAAGCGTGGTCAGATATACTCGTATCAAGACCTCGTTGACGGCGGGTATGTCGCGACATCGGCGCTTAACGTGGATTCGGCCATTGCTGCGGCCGGTGGGTTCAACATGGGCGCAGGAGGTGCGGTTCCTGAACCGACGAGCGGGTTGTTGTTGCTGATCGGCGGATCGTTGCTGGCGCTTCGCCGTCGCCGCTAGGCATACAGGCCTTGGAGAGTTAAGGCCACCAAGGACTTTAAGGGCTTTAGCGTCCTTAAAGTCCTTAAGATTTAAATGGGAAGGAATGAGACGATGAAAAGAGCCTATGAGGACGACTACGAAGACGAAGAGGAATCCACCGAATCCCGTCCGCGCGAGGTCGCGCCGATTCCGAAGCTAGACAAGCTGGACTATCTGCTTGCGTTTGGACTTTGCGCATTGTCCGTCGCGTTGCTGACGGTCTGGGCGTTTCCCGGCCTGTCGCCCGATGTCTGGAACGACGCGGTCGTGGGGGCGGGCTTGCGTCCTCCCGCTGCGATCTTTCCGGGTTTTTGGCGGGTGATCGCGCACGGGCTATACGCCATCAACGGAGTGGGATTTGGCAATTTGCTGCTGATCTGGATTGGCCGTGCGGCCATCGGGTTGACGGTCGGCTTTGCCTATCTGCTGTTTCGCTCGATCCTCTCGTTGACGATTCGCCGACGCCTGAACTACGCGCGGCGGCGCTTCGTTGTCGTGCGTGGCACGGCCATGCTGGGGGCGATCGCCTTCTTGTGCGCCGATCCGATCTGGCGCGTGGGCCAGGCGTTCTCGCCGTCTGGACTTCTGCTTTTGATCTCGGTCTTCTCGCTTTACCAGTTCTTCTCCTTCCTGCAGCACGGGCAGTTGCGCGAGGTGAATCTGAGCATGTTCCTGCTGGGTCTTCTTTCGGCCGACACGCCGATGGGTTTCGTGCTGACTGCGGTGTGCTGGAGCGTGTACTTCATGGCACTCCGCTATGCGGCGGTGTCGATGGGCATGGCGCTCTTGAACCCGATCGTCGAGCAACGCTCGAAGTGGCACTTGACTTTTCTGTGGGCGGTAGGGCTGATCGCCGGCATTGCGGCCAACTGCGCGTCGTTCATCTGGTTGAAGGGGTTGGACGCGTCTGGCCTGGTTGGCGGCGACATGCCGCTCCTCTATGCGACGCGGTGGTGGACGCAGTTCATCCATGCGGCGTCGGGGCTCGGCTGGGTGCTGAGCCTCGGCATCTGCGTGCTGCCTCTCGTCGTCGCGGCCGTTCTCCTGCCGCGCGCGGTGGACGAGGAGCAGTTTTTGCCATACCATCTGGGCGCGGTTTTCTTCGCGACGGGAGTCTTGGCGCTTGCGCAGCTGGCGGAGTTGAGTCCGCTCTGGTTCTGGACGTGGAGTGACGACGCCACGGTGACGCCCTACTTCCTGCAGATGCTGATCCTGCTCTCGGCGATGACGCTCGTGTTCTCTCTCGCGGTTATGGGCGTGGACGCGGCCTGCCGCGACCATGAGCGGCTTGCGACCGAACGGTTCGCGAACCTGAACGCCGAGGAAGACGAGGACGGCGTTCCCGCGCCCCGCCGCGAGCCGACCGGGCATGTCAGCCACGGCAACATCGTGCTGGTGGTGGTCCCGCTTCTTCTTCTGGCGGCGGTCGTGCCCGGACGCTGGCAACAGACGGCGCGCCAGATGGTGCAGCTGCTTGACGACTATGTCGCCGAAGTGCTGGCCGAATGCGGTCCGGTGGGATGGATATTCACCGACGGCGCGTTCGACTCGCGCCTGGAGCTGGCGGCGGCGGAGAAGGGCAAGAAGCTGAAGGCGCTCTCGATGATGGCGGGGAACGGCCCGTACGACAAGTACGTGCGACAGGAGGGCGTGGCGGACACGGAGGATCGGCTCGCGCTCTCCATGGGCGGCCCCATGACGCTCCGTACCTGGATGAAGGACAAGCCGGAGCGGATGAAGGACGCGGCGATCCAGCTGGGCTTCGAGGTGTGGAAACGCAACGGACTTGAACTGCCGGCCTGTTCGGGTGTGCTGGCGCGGCCCATCGGCATGAGCGACGAGGAGTGCGCGGCCGGCGTGGAGCGCACGAAGAAGCTGGCGGACCGCATCCTGGCGTTCTACGTGGCGGGCGGGCTTCCAAAGAGCGTGGGCAAGAGGATCAACGAGCTGTTCCTGTTCGTCCAATGGCGGATCGCGCGCCTCGCGCGCATGCGGGCGGAGCGCGCGGACCGTGCGGGACAGACCGAGGCCGCCATGAAGGACGTGAAGCTTTCCGATGATCTCGACCACAACAACGCCTCTCTGAAGCGCATCATGGCAAGCATGGAAGAGACGCGTGCCCGTACGCTCAAGGCGGTGACGCCGCGCGAGGGCCTGCAGCTGGCGCTCGTGCGGGCCGACTTCGCGCTCGCGCGCCGCTATGCGGAGCCGATCCTCGAGGCCATCCCGGACGATCCGAACGCGAACTTCGCGATGGGCATGAGCTACTACGTGCAGAAGCAGTATGCCCGCGCGGAGGAGTACCTGAAGCGCTGCCTGATCAAGCATCCGAAGGAGCCGGCCGTGTGGAACAACCTGGCGATGATCATGCTCTACACGCAAAGGTACGACGAGGCCGAGGAACACGCGAAGAAAGCGCTGGAGCTGATTCCGGAATCCGCCGAGGTGAAGGACACGCTCAAGCAGATCCGCGAGGCGCGCCGCGAGGAGGCGAAGAAGGCCGAAGAGGGGAAGAAGGACAAGGCTGAGACGAAATGAAGCGCAAGACGAACGACCCACGCCCGGGCTGGGACGAATACTTCATGGAAATCGCGCAGGTGGTGGCGAAGCGCTCCAACTGCTCGCGGCGGCAGGTGGCGGCGGTGATCGTGAAGGACAACCACCTGCTGGCGACGGGTTACAACGGCACGCCGCGCGGTGTGCGGAACTGCTTCGACGGCGGCTGCCCGCGCTGCGCCGGCGAGACGCCGTCCGGCAAGGGGCTCGACGAGTGCCTGTGCGTCCACGCCGAGCAGAACGCCATCTGCCAGGCGGCGCGCTACGGCCTCAACGTGGCGGGCGGCACGATCTACGTGACGCTCTCGCCGTGCCTCACGTGCGCGAAGCTGATCGTGAACGCGGGCATCTCGCGCGTCGTGTACGGCGGTGACTACACGGCGTTCCTCGACACGGTGAAGGCCATGTTCCGCGAGGCGCACGTCAAGTTTCAGGCGTTTGCGAAGCCGAAAAGGAAATGATAAAATATCTCCTCACTTTCAACCATCAAAGGAATCAAGCAAAATGCGCAAGAAGATCATTGCCGGAAACTGGAAGATGAACGTCCTGCCGTCGGAGACGGCCGCCCTCGTGAAGGGTATCGCCGAGGCGACGAAGGACTACGCCAACGTGGAGGTCGTGTGCTGCACCCCCGCGATCGACGTGCCTGCCGCCGTGGCGGCGTGCGCGGGAACCGCCGTGCAGCCGGGCGCGGAGAACGCCCACTGGGAGCCGTCGGGCGCCTACACGGGCGAGATCTCCACGGGCATGCTGGTCGACGCGGGCGCGAAGTACGTCATCATCGGCCACTCGGAGCGTCGCCAGTACTTCGGCGAGACGGACGAGACGGTGAACAAGCGCGCGACGGCCGTCATCAAGGCCGGTCTTACGGCGATCGTCTGCGTGGGCGAGACCCTCGCGGAGCGTGATGCGGGCAAGGTGGAGGACGTGATCGTCCGCCAGATGAAGGAAGGTCTGAAGGGTCTTTCCGCCGTGGACGCCGAAAAGCTGGTGATCGCATACGAGCCCGTGTGGGCGATCGGCACGGGCCGCACGGCCACGCCGGAGCAGGCGCAGGAGGTCCATGCGCTCATCCGCAAGGTGCTCGGCGAGATGATCGGCATCGACGCGGCGGAGACGGTGCGCATCCAGTACGGCGGCTCGATGAAGCCCGGCAACGCGGCCGAGCTGCTCGCCCAGAAGGACATCGACGGCGGCCTCATCGGCGGCGCCGCGCTCAAGGCCGACAGCTTCGCGGCGATCATCGCCGCGGCCGCTGCCGCGAAGTGACGCCACGACCGCTCGCGTCAAAGGCATCCTCTGCCTGGTGGGCTCGGCCTTCGGGTTTGCCCTCATGGGGATGTTCGTTCGCCTCGCCGACGACGTCGGCGGGGCGATTCCCTTCACCCAGAAGAGCTTCTTCCGGAACATCGTCGCCGCTGCCGTGGCGGGCGTGCTGTTCTGGCGGGTTTACGGTCGCGTGAACGCGAGTCCCTCCCGTGTCGCCGTCGTTCCGCGCAATGTTCTCGCGCTGCTCGTATGGCGCTCGCTCTTCGGTACGATCGGCATCTTCGGAAACTTCTACGCGTTGAGCCACATTCCTCTCGGCGACGCCTGCATGCTGAACAAGCTCTCGCCGTTCGCCGCCGTTGTGGCGAGCTGGGCGCTCCTGCGCGAGCGCGTGACGGTGCGGCAGGGCATCGCCGTCGTCGTCGCATTTGTCGGCGCGATGTTCGTGGTGAAGCCGGGGTTTGCCCTCGCGGGCGAGACGGCGGCGGCGCTTGCGGGGCTTGCAGGCGGCGTCTCGGCGGGTCTCGCGTACACGTGCGTGCGTCGGCTTGGGATCCTCAAGGTGGAGCCGAGCTTCATCGTGCTCTTCTTTTCGTGCTTTTCCACGCTCGTTACGGCGCCGTTCCTCGTCTTCGACTACCATCCGATGACCTGGGCGCAGGTGGCGACGCTGCTCGGCGCGGGCATTGCGGCAACGGCGGGGCAGTTCGGGATCACGGCGGCGTACCGGCTCGCCCAGCCGCGCGAGCTGGCGGTATACGACTACACGAACGTGGTGTTCGCCGCGCTGTTGGGCTTTGCCGTCTTCGGGCAGGTTCCGGATTGCTTCAGTTGGCTTGGCATTGCGATCATCGTGACGATGGGCATCTTTATGAACAGATGCGCCTAGCCGCGTTTGGTATTGCTGAAAGACGCAAGTTTGTGTACAATGCCGCTTGTCGTCAACAGCAATGGAGGACATGTGGTGAAGAACAGGCTCTTCAAGACGGTATTGGTCTGCGCGCTCGCGGCGGGATTGGTCGGGTACTGCAATCCGGTGCCGTTGCCGCCACCTCGCAACTTCCCGTCCGGGAAGAATTTACCGCAACGGAAGGGTGCGTTGCGCATCCGTCCGGCGGAGGCTGCGCATATCAAGTTCGCGAAGTACCGCGATCCGAGCGGCTACTTCTCGATGAACGTGCCTTTGGGCTGGAAGGTGAGGACGGGTCTCAAGCCGGACGGCAAGATCGATCTCATCAGCTACGCCATCACGGTGTACGATCCCAAGCGACCGGAGCGCGAGCTCTACTTCTGCCTCAACAATGTCTTCGGGCTCAAGTCGGTGGCGGCGCGCGACTGGTACGTGCGGAACTATGGTCCGGCCAGCCACTTTGCGAAGATGCCTGTCCTGCCGGAGCTTTCGACGGCAGGTTTCTTTGCCGCCATGGGGCCGTTGTTCGGATATCGGCAGTTCACCGTGCTGGAACGTCTCGGGAAGAGTGCGCTGGGGGGAGACGTGGTGGTGGCCGAATGCACGGCCGCGTCGGGCCGGCGGATGCAGGGTCTGTATCATGCGACCATCACGTCGACGAGCCAGCCCGTGCAGCGGAATCCATTCAAGCCTGGGGCCGGCATGGTGGACGTGGGATCGGTGATGGAGTTCTCGATTCTTTCGGAGACTGCGCCGAAGGAGGAGTTCCTCGACTGGCAGCCTGTTCTTGACCGCTGTCTCGCGTCGATCGTCTTCACGCCGGCGTTTCACCAGCAGCGGAAAGAAGCTTGGGCGCACGTGATGGGCCGGTCGCGTTACATCATGCAGACGGCGGATTCGATTCGCGGCATGGTCATGGACTCCTACCGGCGCCGCAACGCCACCTACGACGTGCTTTCGCAGAAGCGCAGCGACGCCACGCTCGGCTACGAGCGTGTGCAGGACACCGAGACCGGCGAGTACTATCGCGCCGAAAATGGTTTCACCGACTGGTACGACGGTACGCGGTACCGTCCCGCCACCGACAACGCGGCCTATTTGACACCTGTCAGCGGCTACATCAACTGGAAGTGATTCATCGTCCCTTCTCGTTGCTTTCGTCATGGCGGTTGAGGTTGCCTTAAGGGTGATAAATCGCAGGAAAGCGTATTTTGTTCGTCCTGCCGCGAGGGTTGTTTGTTAAACTAGCGGTGCACAGGCAAAAGAAAGGTTTGTAAGGCGATATGAACATGAGCAGACGAAATTTCATGCATGGCGCGGCGGCGGCGGGAACGGCGTTGGCGTTCCCTGCCATTGTGCCGGCGCGGGTTCTTGGCGTGAACGCGCCGAGCAACATGATCCACGTGGCGCAGATCGGATGCGGACGCATCGGTCTCACGATGGACGTGCCGGGATTCCTCCGCGCGAAAGGCGCGAAGGTGGTGGGCGCGTGCGACCTTGACGCGCGTCGCCTCGGCTACATGCGCGCCTTTATCGCGAAGAAACAGGGCGAGAAGTCGGCAGACGCGATCTTCGGCGCGCGCGACTTTCACGACGTCATCTCCCGCGCGGACGTGGACGCGGTTTCCATTTCCACGCCCGACCACTGGCACGCGCAGATTGCCATCGAGGCGGCGTTCGCCGGCAAGCACGTCTACATGCAGAAGCCCGCTTCGCTTACCATCGTCGAGGGTCGTCTCTTCGCGAACGCGATCGCGGAGACGGGCCGCACGTTCCTGCTCGGCTCGCAGCAACGCTCGTGGGCGCAGTTCCAGAAGGCGTGCGCGTTCGTGCGCGAGGGGCGCCTCGGCAAGATAAAGTCCATCGAGGTGGGGCTGCCAGGCGACCCCGGCGGCGGCTCGACGAAGGAGATGCCCGTGCCCGAGTGCCTGGACTACGACTTTTGGCTTGGTTCCACGCCGAAGGTGTTCTACACCGAGGAACGCGTCCATAGCCAGAACGCTGACCTCCGGAAGGCGATCAACTCGCGTCCCGGCTGGCTCCGCTGCGAGCAATTCGGCGCGGGTATGATCACGGGCTGGGGCTCGCACCACCTCGATATCGTCCACTGGGGCATGGGTTGGGAGAAAATCGGCCCGAAGTATGTCGAGGGCAAGGGCGTGTTCCACACGGGCGGGCTCTGGGACGTGCACGGCGACTACGACATCACGCTCTCGTATCCCGACGGCACGCCGGTGCGCGTGTGGAACAAGTTTCCGAACGGTGTGCGGTTCATCGGCGAGAAGGGCTGGATTTTCGTGAGCCGCGGTGCGGCGAAGGTCTCAGCCTCCGACCCCGTCGCCGCCGGCAAGCCGCTCAAGGCGCTCGACGCGAGCGATCCCTCGCTCATCGCGGGCAAGCCATCGGTCGTCCTCTACCCGAACGCGATGACGTCTCCCGGGCACCACCACCAGAACCTGGTTGACTCCATCCGGGCAAACGTGCCGAGCGAGGTTCCCGCAGAGACGGCCCACCGCTCGTGCAGCGCGTGCCTCCTCTCGTGGATCGGCATGAAGCTCGGGCGCAAGCTGGAATGGGACTGGCGGAAAGAGCGCTTCGTGAACGACGCCGAGGCGAATGCCATGCTCGCGCGCACGGAACGCGCGCCCTACGGCGCCCGCCGTGCCTACGAGAGGTTGAGCAAGAAGGCTGACGTCTAGTGGACAGGAGGAAGTTGAAATGAAAAGACTGCTGCTGGCGGCGATTGCCGCGATTTTGGCGGGCGGACCGCGCGTTGTGGCGGACGCGCAGGAGCGCGTTCCTCCCGTGTTCGAGCCGGTGGACGTGCTCGTGTATACGCGCTGGCAGTACGTGAAGAACCAGAAGACGGGCGAGGTCGCGAAAAGCGGAACCGCCCCGTGGGCGAAGGCCTACCACCACGATTCCACCGAACAGGGTGCGGAGGCGATGCGGCGCTGCTTCACGGCGAACGGGCTGAAGTGCCTCGTCACGGCCGATCCGGCGTTCTTCGTCTCCGACGCGATGAAAACGCTCCGGTGCATCATGCTCTGCAACTGCAACCACGAGCTGTTCGCGACCGACGCCCAGCGCGAGGCGTTCTACGCGTTCGTGGAGAACGGCGGCGGGCTGCTGGTCACGCACTCGGCCAGCGCCTGCGAGCGCGGCTCGAAGCGGTTCCGCGATTTTCTCGGCGGCTCGTTCGAGCGTCATTACAGAAGACACCAGCCGGTGCCGTTCCGCCATGCCGACAGGTCGCATCCCGCTATCTCGTGTCTGCCGAACGGCTACGTGTGGGCGGACGACGAGATTTACCTTAACCATCCCGACGAGGATCACGTTCGCCCGCTGCTCGTCCTCGACTGGGGCGACGTTCTGGAGGAAAGCCGCAAGACGGACAAGTGGGGCTGCCCGAAGAGCGGCGGGCATGTCCTTGAATGGTGCAAGACCTTCGGCAAGGGGCGCATCTACTATACCGCTCTCGGCCATAATGCGAAGGACTGGGACAAGAAGGAATGGCAGTTGCACCTGCTCGAGGCGGCGCGTTGGACGATGGGCGAAGGCGAGGAATGCGCGCGGGACGGGAAGTAGGACCTGTCCGCAAGGCGAGCGTTCTCTGCGCCGGTGACACGTCCGAGCGTACGCACCGTCAAAGTAGCATTCCTTTCATGCTCTTTTCGGAAGACCTCTTCTCGGCTTGTACTTGAGACCGGCTTCGAGGCCGCGCAGTTCGGAAAGCCCGATCAGCCGCCCGCCATACGAGTAGCCGTAGTAGCATGTGCGTCCCTTGTCGGCGTCGAGCATCCTTCCGTGGTCGGGGCGCACCACGATCTCTGCGCCGCGCCGCCGTTCCTCCTTCAGCAGCTCGAACATCAGCGCCGGCATGTCCGTGTTGCCGACAAGATGCGAATCGCTTTCGCGAAACACGCCCGGCTCGGAATGGAGCAGGTTGCGGAAATGGCAGAAGTGGATCCTTTCGTGGAATTCGCGGAATATCTTCACGGCGTCGTTCTTCAGGTTCGCGCCAAGCGACCCCGTGCAGAGCGTCACGCCGACGTGCCGCGACGGACATGCCCGTGCCATCTCGCGGATGTCCGCCGCCGAGGAAAGGATGCGCGGCAGGCCGAAGATCGGGAACGGCGGATCGTCGGGATGGATCGCCATGTCGATGCCCGTCTCCTCCAGCGTGGGCGTGATCTCGTTGAGGAAGGCATAGAGGTTGCGCTTGAGCTGAGGCGCGTCGATGTCGGCGTAGGCGGCGAGTTCGCGGCGCAACCCCTCGGGCGTGGCGTCTTCCGTCGTCCCGGGCAGCCCCGTGAGAAGCGCATCTGCGATTCGCTTCCGCTCGCGGGCAGACGCCTTGCCCCAGAGACGTCTAGCCCGCGCGCGCGTGGCGTCGTCGTAGGCCTTCTCCAGTCCCGGACGCTTCAGGACAAACATTTCGAACGCGCAGACTTCGTACTGGTCGTAGGCGAGCGTGACCGAACCGTCCGGCAAGACCTTGTGAAGGTCGGTTCGCGCCCAGTCGTGCACCGGCATGAAGTTGTAGCATACGACCTTGACGCCGCACGTCGCAAGATTGCGGAGGTTTCGCTTGTAGTTTTCAACGTAGCGCCGAAAATCGCCCGTGCGCTTCTTGACGTCCTCGTGCACGGGCACGGACTCCGCCACGCTCCACGTCATGCCGTTGGCGCGGCATTCCCTCGCCGTCTCGCGGATGCGCCGTGTCGGCCAGACCGCGCCGACGGGCTGCTCGTAGAGCGACGTCACGACGTCCGTTACGCCCGCCTGGCGGATCTCGCGCAGGGAAATCGCGTCGGACGGTCCGAACCATCTCCATCCGGCTTTCATCGCGCTAGACTCCGGAATAGCACATGAATCCGCCGTCCACCGGCAGGGTGACGCCCGTGATGAACGCCGCCTCGTCCGACAGCAGGAACCTCGCTGCGCCGTGGAGATCCGAAGGCGTGCCGAACTTGCGCATCGGGGTCTTGGCGATTACCTTGTGCCCGCGCGCGGTCAGGGTCTTGCCGTCCTTCTCCAGAAGGAGAAAGCGGTTCTGGTTCGTGATGAAGAACCCTGGCGCGAGCGCGTTCACGCGGATGCCCATCGGGGCGAGGTGCGTGGCGAGGAAACTGGTAAAGTTCATCACGCCCGCTTTCGCCGCGCCGTAGGCCGCAACCTTCGTCATCGGCTGCCAGCACGCCATCGAGCAGAAGTTCAGCACTGCGCCGCCTTTCTTGAGCATCGCTTCGCAAAACACCTGGCAGGGCAGCATCGTGCCGACGAAGTTGAGCCGGTTGACGAATTCGAAGCCTTCCTGCTCAAGTCCGAAGAAGGTGTCCGCGAGCGGCGTTCCTTTCTCCATCTGTTCCGCCGGGCACGTTCCCTTGGGATGGTTTCCGCCTGCGCCGTTGACGAGCACGTCGACATGCCGCCACTTCTTCAGCACGGCGGCCCGAGCCTCCACGAGCGACGCCTTGTCCAGGACGTTCGCCTCGACGGGAAGCGTGTCCTTCAGGCCCTTCCTCGCGAACGCGGCGCACAGCTTCCGCGCCACGTCGCCGCGCAAGTCCAGCACGGCTACCTTCGCGCCGTGCCGGAGCAGGTCTTCCGTCAGGCTCGCGCACAGCACGCCTGCCGCACCTGTCACCACGCACACCTTCCCTTCAACGCCTTTTTCTGTTCGAGTTTTCATAGGATTCATTATAGCAGAAAACCATGTCGGAGAGGGCAGTGGATCGTCGTTCGTTTTTCAAGGGCGCTCTCGGAACTTAACACAAGAAAATTTCATTATTTCTTACGCCGTCAGCGGCATACATGCTATACTGTCGGTGCCGCTTGGAATACGGAAAATCCAGGAAGTTTGCAAGGACAGTCACATAAGGAGAAGCATGAAGGAAAAAATCGTCGTGGCCGCGCTGGCGGCCGTATGTGTTGTCGCGTCGGCGAGGGCGGAGCGTCCGGTGACGCCCGCGAGCCTGGAGACGCTGAAGCATTCGCTCATCCACCGGGGCGACGGCAAGGGCCGCCCGGACAACACGATGGAGGCGCTGCTCTATACGTGGGCGAAGGGCTACACGCCGGAGAGCGACATCCGCTTTACGAAGGACGGCAAGATCGTGGCGTTCCACGACAACTCGCTCAAGAAGAAGAAGATCAGCGAGTGGCTGTGGGCGGACCTGCGCGAGCAGGACGTGGGCAGCTACCGCGGCGAGCAGTACGCCACTTGCCGCGCGCCGCTGTGGGAAACGATCTTCACTGCCATGGAGGAAAATCCATCCCGCAAGATCCACATCGACTGGAAGGACGTCCCGCCCGAGAAGGTGGCCGAAATGGTGAAGGCGCACGGCCTTGAGAAGCAATGCTGGTTCATCACCAAGGAATACGACCTCGTCAAGCGCTACAAGCAAGCGTTGCCGGCGGGGCAGACGCTCCACTGGATGAACCTCGGCAACTGGGGCCGCATCGACTTCGACAAGCCGGGCGAGACCGACAAGTGCGAGGCGTACATGATGGCGCTCTTCGAGAAGGCCGCCGCCGAGAACTTCAAGGACATCGACAACGTGCAGCTCCACTGCCAGCTCCGCTACGACGCGGCCGGGAACGCGACGTTCTGCCCGAAGCCGGAGACGATGAAGGCGTGCATCGCGCGCCTCCATGCCGCCGGCGTGGAAGCCTCGATGTGCGTGTGGCAGGAAGAGGCGAACAATCCGAAGACGTACAAGCTGCTGTGGGACATCGGCTTCGACTCCTTCGGCACGGACTACCCGGAGGCCTTGTACCAGGCGATCGCGAACGGAATGAAGTGAGGGACGGCAAAATGGCAATGGCGATGATGAACAGAAGGCAGTTCGTGCAGACGGCCGGCATGGCCGCCGGATCAGCGTGGCTGGCCGGATGCGAGGCGACGTTCTCCGGCCTTGAGAACCTGGAAGGGCCGGACGCCTATTCCGTGTCGATCCTGGGCGACACGCACTTCGACACGGAGCCGGAGAGCGTGTACCACTCGCACTACGACGAGTCGAACAAGTGGGCGAAGATCCAGCATGAGGAGTTCCGCCGCAACGGCGAAATGTGGCGCGCGCGCTGCCGCGAGCTGCTGGCGTCGAGCGCGCGCCTCGCGCACGAGCAGGAGACGCACTTCATCCTTCAGCTCGGCGACATCATCCAGGGCGACTGCGACCACGTGCCGACGCACAAGAAGATGCTGGACGACTGCATCAGGATGTTGCGCGCGCCGTACCCCGCCGCCCTGCCGTTCCTGACGGTCGTCGGCAACCACGACTTCCGGGGGAAGGGCGCGTGGGACGCCTACTTCCAGTTCGCGGAGCCTTTCATGTCGCGCGAGATCGGCAAGGCCGTCAAGTATCCGGCGTTTTCCTTCCGCCAAGGGAAGGACCTGTGGGTTCTGTGCAACTTCGAGATGAAGGACCTCAACCCGATCGCCGACCTGATCGACGCGGATCCGGCGGCGCGGCGCGTGTTCCTCGTGACGCATGGTCCGTTCACGACGTTCGACACGGGCGGCTCGTACCGTTGGCGGCTCGGCGGGCGGAAGGACTGCGAGGCGTCGCGTCCGAGGCTCTACGAGACGCTCTCGCGTCGGCACGCCATCGTCCTGTCCGGCCACACGCACACGACGTGCTTCTACCGCCACGCGAACAGGTTCGGCGGTTTTTCCGAGTTCACGGTCAACTCCGTCTGGGCGAAGCCGGAGCTGGCGACGGCCACGCCGATCCAGGACAAGGCGGCCGACTACGGGAAGTTCGGCCTTGGGCGGGTGCCGCCGGAGAAGCGCGCGGACTACGTGCGCGAACTCGACTTCTTCCGGCCCGGCCTGAAGGAGTACTTCTACAACAACGGCGCGGGGCACTATCGGCTGGACGTCTCGGATGCCGCCGTGACGATGGCGTTCTACCCCGGCGCGGCCACCGAGCCGGCGCGGACGTTCAAGCTCGCCTGACGGACGGGAGCCGGACGATGGTTTTCTCGCGGAGGGCGTTTCTGGGGAGCGTGGCAGCCGTGGCGGCGGGCGGCGCGACGAAGGGGCAGGCCGCCAGTTCGTCCAGCCATTCCGTCGTGGTGGTCGGCGGCGGGCCGGCGGGCACATGCGCGGCCATTGCCGCAGCGCGCAACGGCGCGGACGTGCTGGTGGTCGAGCAAGGCAACTGCCTGGGCGGCATGGGTACGCAGGGCCTCGTGGGGCCGTTCATGACATGCTACGACAAGTCGGGCGAGGTGCAGGTCATACGCGGACTTTTCGACGAGATCGTGCGGCGCATGGTCGCGATCGGCGGGGCCATCCATCCGCGCGAGGTGCGGGCGGGCACGTCGTTCGCGGCCTGGCACGTGCCCGGCCACGACCACTGCACGCCGTTCGAGCCGGAGGCGCTCAAGTTCGTGCTGGACGACCTCTGCCGCGAAGCGGGCGTGAAGGTGCTCTACCACGCTTCCTTCGTCGCGCCGATCATGGACGGTTACCGCATCGCGGGCGTGGAGGTTCTCACCAAGGCGGGGTTGCGGCGGATCGCGGCAAAGACGGTGATCGACGCGACGGGCGACGGCGACGTGGCGTTTCGTGCGGGAGTGCCGTGCGAGCTGGGCGACCCGGCACGCGGCGGCGCGATGCAGCCGGCCACGATGTTCTTCCGCATCGGCAACCTGCCGGAAGAGGCGGTGGAGGCCGTCAGGAAGCAATACCCCAAGGACATCCTTTGCTTCAAGACGCTTATCAAGAAGGCGAAGGCTGACGGCAAGTGGCATATCCCGCGTCCGCATGTCAACATCTACCGTAGCGTGAAGCCGGACGAGTGGTTCGTGAACGTGTCGCGCCTCAACGGCGTGAACGCGACCGATCCGCAGAGCCTTTCCGACGCCGAGGAGGCCGGCCGGCGGCAGGTGCGCGAGATCATGGCGTTCTTCCGCGAATACGTGCCGGGCGCGCAGGACGTGCGGCTCCTCTGCACGGCGTCCACGGTCGGCATCCGCGAGTCGCGGCACGTGGCGGGCGAATATCGGCTCGACAAGGAGGACGTGATCGCCGGCAAGGTGCCGCCCGACAGCGTGTTCCTCTGTTCCAGCTCCATCGACCTCCACGGCGGCAAGGGCGCGGCAGGAACGCTCTACCTCACGATCCGGGACGGCAACTGGTACGGCGTGCCGTACCGCTGTCTCGTGCCGAAGAAGGTGGAGAACCTGCTCGTGGCGGGGCGGTGCGTCTCGGCGTCGTCCGTGGCGGCGGCGGCGATTCGCGTGATGCCGCCCTGCATGGCGATGGGCGAGGCGGCCGGCACGGCGGCGGCGCTCGCGCTGAAGGCGGGCGTTGCGCCGCGCGCGCTGGATTCAGCCGCGCTCGTCGCGCAATTGAAGCGCCAGGGCGTGTTCCTCGGCTGACATGCCGCAGCAATCTTAACCACGAAAGACATGAAACACACGAAAGAGAGTTGACATGCGTACTTCCCGACGTTCCTTTCTCGCAGGCCTTGCGGCCGCATCTGGCGTCGCTGCCACGTCTCGCGCGGTGGCGGACATTCCGGCACCGTTGCCCCGGCACGACCCCAGCCTGGCCGTGTTTATCTCGGATCTTCACCTCAACGGCCTGAAGGACGAGGTGCCCACGCACCTCTACGAGGAACAGTGCTTTCGCAAGGCGGTGACGAAGATCCTCGCGCTTCGTCCGCTTCCGGCGCACGTGGTGTGCTTCGGCGACATCGCGTACCACTGGGGGCAGCCCGAGGACTACGTGCTGGCGGCGAAGCTCTTCCAGCCGATCCTTGACGCGGGCATCAAGCTCACGCTTGGCCTCGGCAACCATGACCGGCGCGACAACTTCCTCGCGCAGTGGCCCGCCTACGCGAAGTCGACGCTCGTGCCGGGGCGCATCGTCTCGAAGGTGGAGATGCCGTACGCGGATCTGCTGATGCTCGACACCATCAACGCCACGCCCGTCGAGAAAAAGCAGAAATCCCATCCCGGCGAGTGCAGCAAGGAGGAGTACGAGTGGCTGGCCGAGACGCTGAAGGCGTCCACGAAGCCCGTTCTCACCTGCTCGCACCACAAGCCGAACGAGGACAAGGTGGGCCTCGCCAAGCTGCTGCACGGCTCGTCCGCCTGCAAGGGACACGTGTACGGGCACTGGCACCGCTGGTCGCGCGACTTCATCCACCAGGGCTGGGAGCCACAGAAGGTGTTTCAAATCTCATGCCTGCCGTCCACGGGCCACTGGGGCGACATCGGGTTCGCGACGTTCCGCACGTATCCCGACCGCGCGACGGTGACCCTGCACCAGTACGACTTCTTCTTCACGGGCGGGCCGGGCGACGGGCAGCCGTTCCGCGACGACATCGTCAGGGAGAAGAACGGCCAGACCTGCACGTTCCGGCTCACGTAAACAGAGTTTTGCCATGAAGTATGAAATCTTGTTGGCTGCGCTGTGCATCGGCCTGTGCGCGGCGGCGACGGCCGCCGAGTTCAAGCCGCGCGCGGTGTTCTACGCCTCGACGGGCGAACGCACCATCACGCCCCTTGAGGTGACGGCGCGTCCCGATGGCGGCTGGGCCGCGACGATCAGGAAGGAGAGTGTGCCGCTCAACGTCGCCAAGGTGGAGGTGATGTGCAACGAGTTCTTCGCGCACAAGGGCGAGAAGGGCTGGTGGCTGCTCGGGCGCGGACTCATGGGCATGTTCGGTCAGACGAACTTCCTCTACCGCATGCCGAAGCAGTATACCTACATGCCGTACTACGCCATCAAGAATTCGCGCGGCGCGTACATGGCCATCACGGAGGGGATGCGCTTCGAGTACGACACGCTCGTGACCTCCGACCAGAAGGGACACTACCGCATGTTTCCACGCTGGGACTTGACCGACCTCGGCACGGCGCTGGGGCGTCCGTACGAGGACATGACGGTGGTGTTCTACGACCTCGGGAAGGACGCCGACTACAACGACATGGCGAAACTCTATCGCCGCTACCGTCTCTCGCGCGACCCGTCAATCAAGACCCTGAAAGAGCGCGCGAAGGATCGTCCGTGCCTCTTGAAGCTCGCGCGCTCGATCCCCGTGCGCCAGCAAGTGGCGGCCAAGCCGTTCAAGCGGCCAGACGACGCGATCGACTTCACGCCCGAGACGGAGCATCCCGTGAAATGTTCCTGCTCCTTCGCGCAGGTGCGCGAGAACATGAGGCTTTTGCACGACCGCGGCGTGGAAGACATGGCGGTGTGCCTCGCGGGCTGGCAGACGGGCGGCTACGACGGGCGCGTGCCGGCGATCTTCCCCGTGGAGGAGGCGGCGGGCGGCGAGGCCGAGCTGCGCAAGACGATCGCGTTCGGGCAGGCCTACGGCTGGATCGTGGACTCGCAGAACAACTACACCGACTGCTACACGGTGTCTCCGATGTGGGACGGCGGGCGGATCGCCTGCATGGGCCCGACGGGGATGCTCGAGCGCAACGGCTCCTGGTGCGGCGGCCGCGCGTACAATCTCTGCCTTCGTCACGCGTGGGAGACGTACCTCCCGGACCAGCTGCGCCAGGTGCGCGGCCTCGGGTTCTACGGTGCGGCGTACATCGACGTGTTCACCGCGGTATACCCTTACCGCTGCTGCAACCCGGAGCACCCCGCGACGCGCAAGGAGCAGGCGGAGTACCAGCGGAAGGTCGTTGATCTCTGCCACGAGCTGTTCGGCGGCTTCGCGAGTGAGTGCTGCTACGACCACCTGCTGGGGAAGGTGGACTACATCAACTACGTGTGCGCGCCAATGCGCGCGATGCGGCAGAACTTCGTCCAGAAGGGGAAGCATCCGCCGGTCGAGAAGTTCGTGCCGTTCTTCGAGCTCGCGTTCCACGACGTGGTGTTGTCGAACCCGGACAAGATCACGCAGGAGGTGCTGGCGCAGCGCGAGAACCTGATTCTCGTGGAATTCGGGGGGCGTCCGATCTTCTATCATTTCGGCCCCGAGAACGTGGACGGCATCGTGAAGGCGTGGGAACAGTTCAAGACGCTTCGCCACCTGCAGCTGGAGGAGATGACGGAACACCGCGAGCTGGCGCCGGATTTCGTGCGCGTGCGCTACGGCAACGGCGAGGCGATCTACGTCAACCATGCGGAAAAAAAACAAACGGCGGACGGCGTGACCGTCGCTGCCCAAAGCTTCAGGCTTGTCCGTTAGCGGCTACGAGTCGCCGACGGAGCCTTCGCCGGCGGTCATGTTCTCGCCGACGAGGTCGGATGACGGGTCGCGGCTGTCGAAGCCCTGGATCCAGCCGTGCTCGAAGCCGAAGTCGGCGGCCGCCTCCGTCACGGAGGCGTACTCCTCTTCCGTCACCACGCGATCGAAGGGCGGCGTGTCGCAGGCCGTGAACGCGGGCGCATATTGGCTCATCACAGAGACATGCACTTTGTTTGAGCATTCGGTGGCGAGCCAGGCGAGGTTCTCGATGGCCTCGTCGGCATGGCCCGGCAGGACGAGAATGCGCACGATCACGCCACGCGTGGCGCGTCCGGGTTCCTCTGAATCGAGCGGGCCGAGCGTGTTCCACAGGTGCCGGACGGCGGCGCGGGCGGCGGCGACGTAATCGGCGGCGGATGAAGCCATGCGCGCAGTCGTCTCGTCCGCGTAGCGCAGGTCGACGAGGGCAATGTCACAGAGATCGCGGTATTCGGTCAGCGTCTCGACGCGTTCGTAGCCGCTCGAGTTCCAGACGAACGGCAGGCGGATGCCCTCGGCGAGAAGCGGTGCGGCGGCGGCACGCGCGTACGGCAGGTAAGGCGTGGGCGAGACGAGGTCCCAGTTTCCGCAACGGTGCTTGACGGCGAGGTCGCGAAGAATGTCCGTGAGCTCGGGGACGGTAACGTCACGTCCCTCCCCGCGCCAGCTCCAGGGCGAGTTCTGGCAATAGATGCACTTGAGCGTACAGCGCGAGAAGAAGATCGCGCCCGAGCCGGTCTCGCCGCAGATGGGCGGTTCCTCGCCGAAGTGCGGTCCCCACCGAAAGAGGCGTACGCCATCGCCTGCTCGGCAGAATCCGACCTGTCCGCGGATACGATTGGCCGCGCAGCGGCGCGGGCAGAGCTGGCAAGGGCCGGTCACGACGCGTTGGCCGCGTTTGGATTGCCGCGCAGGTAACGGGCCTTGATCCGAAGGAAAACCAGCCCGACGATCGGTACGGTGGCGATGTAGCCGGCGCCAAGGGCACCGAGCGTCAGCCAGAAGTGGGTGAAAAGGAATGCGACGAGCAGAAGGAGCCCCGCCATCGTCGGCAGCATGTATTTCTTTGTGAGGCGGATGCTCTTGAGGGAGATGGTCGGCAGACGCGAGGCCATGAGTATCCCGACAAGACACAGCATGAACATGGCGCAAGCGGGATGCCGCAGCGCGGGCTCGAGGTCTTTGATCGAGAGGGCGAGGAGAATCGGCGTGAGTGCCATCCAGCACCCGCCTGGAGCGGGAACGCCAAGGAAGAAGTGCTTCCAGTAGGGAAGGGTCGGCTGCTCGAGCATCGTGTTGAAGCGCGCGAGGCGGAACGCGTCGCACATGGAATAGAAGAGCGCGAAGGCGAGCATGATTTGCTTGGTGCGGAGCGGCAGGGCCGGGTCGCCGCCGAGCACCCAGAAGTAGAAGAAGAGCGAAGGGGCCACGCCGAAGTTGACGAAGTCCGCGAGCGAGTCGAGTTCGGCGCCCAGCTTGGAGCTGGCCTTGAGGAGGCGAGCGACGCGGCCGTCCAGCGCGTCGCAGATACAGGCGGCGAGCAATGCCAGCAGGCCGTAGGTCCAGTCCTTGTCCGTAACGGGCTGTCCAGCGAGGGCCTTCGCGTAGTTGGTGGCGCAGATGGCGATCGACGTGATGCCGCCGCAGGCGGCCATCGACGTGATCAGGTTCGGCACCATGGCGCGCAACGGCACCAGGTCTGGCCGCGGCGTACGGTTGCGATGGCGTCGCCCTCTCAAGCGAAATCTTCTCATGGCGGCATTATCTCATTTTCTCCCCGCTTTCGCAATAGGGATTTGAGCAGGAGCGCGGGGACGTGGTATACTATGCGCCCATGAACGCATTGGCAGAACAGCTGAACGCAACGCTGGGACCCGTGGCGGACATGTTGTCCCCCGCCGGGCGCCGACTCTATTTCCCCTACGGGGGCATCCTCGGCCAAGGAGCCGAGGCCAAGACTTGCGACATTAACGCGACGATCGGCATGGCTTTCGAGGAGGACGGCTCACCGCTCGTGATGGACTGCTTCTCGAGACTGACGAGGCTTGACCGCAAGGCGTTTCTCTACGCCGGCTCGTTCGGCCTCCTGCCGCTGCGCGAGCAGTGGCGCGCGATGCAGGTGAAGAAGAACCCCAGCTTGAAGGGGAAGGCCTTCTCCCTGCCGGTCGTCACCAACGCGCTCACGCACGGGCTGCGAATCGCCGCCGAGCTCTTCGCGGGGCCGGGCGATCCGGTGGTGACGCCAGACCTCTACTGGGACAACTACTCGCTTGTCTTCGAGGAGGCGTGCGGCGCGCGGCTCGTGACGTTCAACGCCTTCCGAAAGGGCGCGTTCGACGTGGCGGCGATGAAGGCCGCCCTGCTCGCGCCCGGCGAGAAGAAGATCCTGATCCTCAACTTTCCCAACAACCCTACCGGCTACACGGCCACGCTTGACGACGCGCGGAAGATCGTCGCGGCCGTCAAGGCCGCCGCGGCCAAGGGCAAGAAGATCGTCGTCATTCTCGACGACGCGTACTTCGGGCTCGTCTACGAGCCGGGCATCCATGGCGAGTCCCTCTTCGCCGAGTTCAGCGACCTTCACCGCAACGTTCTCGCCGTCAAGCTCGACGGCACCACGAAGGAGGACTACGTGTGGGGCATGCGCGTGGGCTTCATCACGTTCGCGTGGAAGGGTGCGACGGACGCACAGCTCAAGGCGATCGCCGCGAAGGCGGCGGGGGACGTGCGCAGCGGCATTTCCAACGCCTCGTCCATCGGACAGCACATGGCGCTCGCGGCCTACCGCGACCCGGACTACAACCGCCAGAAGCGCGCGAAGTACATGGTGCTGAAGAAGCGCTATGCGCTCATCCGCAAAATTCTCGCGAAGCATCCCGAGTACGCGGCGCGGTTCGAGGTCATGCCGTTCAACAGCGGCTACTTCATGTGCGTGAAGCCGAAGGGCGTGGACGCGGAGGCCGTGCGCCGCCGCCTGATCGAGAAGTATTCCACGGGGACGATCGTCCTTTCGGGGCTCATCCGCCTCGCGTTCTCCACCACGCCTTCGTCGAAGTTGCCGAAGCTCTTCCAGAACGTGGCGGACGCCGTGGCCGACCTCGTCGCCGCGAAGTGAGGGGAGACACATACTCCCGCGCGACGGAATCCCTTGCGGACGGCGCGCGGCAAATGTTTCCGCCGCGCCTCGCGGCGGAGATGGCCTACCACTCGATCATCGCGAAGGAGTTGGGCTGGAGGCGGAGGATCGCCGAGCCGTCGGCTTGGACGTCGAGCGGCACCTCCGTGTAGGTGCGCACCGCGTCCGTCAGGTGGCAGCGCGCCTTCGCGAGCTGGACGCCAGGCACCTTGACCGTGACTTTGGCCGTCTCCGTGACATTGTTGTCGTTCGAATAGCGGGCGACGATGAGCGCGCCCGTGCCGTCCGGGCCTTTGGCCGCGATCGCGCGGAAGCTGCCGACAGGCTTGCCGATCTCGCTCTTGAAGACGGTGCCCGTGTTGGCGGTCGACTCCTTGCCGCGCCCCTCGCTGACGGAGCAGGCCACCTGCGTGCCGCAGTCCCGCAGCTTCGACCAGGCGTAGAAGGGGTAGTAGCCCTTCATCGGCCAAAGCGTCGTGCCGTTGAAGAGGCTGTTCATGCCCGTGTTGTAGCGGGCGTCGTAGAACATCAGCAGATCGAGCGGTAAGGACTGGCACTCGATCATCGTGGATGTTATGAATGCCGCCACCTTCTGGTTGAAGCGGCCGGACTCCGTTTCGAGCGAGTACACCCAGTCGTCGGT
>CAMNLN010000014.1 GCA_946543025.1 uncultured Verrucomicrobiota bacterium | reverse complement strand
GTAGGTTGTGACGGCGGTGAGCGTACCCGGACCCGTCTTGAGGAGCCAGTCGCCCGCCACGAACGTGAAGTTGCTCGCGGCGACGACCTGGTCGACCGTTAGCGTCGCGCCCTCGGCCACATAGAACGTGTTCGTCGTCGCGCCACGAGCCATCAGGCACGCCGCCAGCATCCCGACAAATAGCATCTTCGTTTTCATGATCGATCCCTTGTTTCTTACTACCTGAAGAGCATCACCGTGCCGGAACCCTTGCGGACGAGCAGCGTGCCACCGCCCGTACCGCGCGCGAGAAACGCGAGACGCGCGTCCGTGCCGGCCTTCGCCTTCGAGTAGGTGCCCGACGGCATCTGGATGCCGTTCACCACAAGATATTCCACCGTCTGCGTCGTGCCGTCCGCGAGCGAGAGCGTGCCGTTCGCCGAGTTCGGCACCGTGAGCGTGCCGCCCGCGTTGAGCGCGCCGCTCGCATTCGCGACGATCGTGCCGCCCGTCAGCACCACGTTCGTGGTGCCGCCGAGCGCCTGCGCCGAGTTGAGCGTGAGGGTGCCCGCCTGCATGAGCGTCGCGCCCGTGTAGGTGTTCGTGCCGTTCAGCGTGAAGTTGTGCGACCCGGCCTTCACGAGCGTGAGCGGTCCCTGAATCCACGAATGAGAGGACCCCCACGCGCGGTTTGACGAACCGTTCACCGTGAGCGTGGCGGGCTTGCCCTCCGGCGTCATCACGCGGTTCGCGTGCTTCGTCCGATTGACGTTGTTTTCATAGAAGCCGGCAATGGTCTGGTCGAACCCGTCGAGATTCAGCGCCGAGAACGAGTTGTCGTCAGAATCCTTGCCGATAGCCACCGCGGCGCTCGCGGGAATCACGTTCGCCCGGCCCGTCTGTAACGTACCCTGCGTAAGCAAGATCCCCCCGAACGAGTTGTTCGTCGCGTAGAGGATAGCGGTGCCGGAGTCGTTCCGGTTGGGCCAGATGCCACCGTCGAACGCGATGCGGCTGTAGCATTTGATCACCCCGCTCCCGCGGAAGTTGAAGGACGCGACCTTGCCGCGCATCTCGTTCGTGCCGCCTGGCGCGCCGATCTCGAACGCGCCGTTCGAGGAGTTGCCCCAGTTGATGATCTGGAGCGCGGCGCCCGACCCCGAACCGCTCTCGCCCACGATATCGCCGTGCCAGCCGACGCTCGCTTCGGACGAGTCCTTGGCGATGTAGGTGCGCTGGCCGGAGACGTTGCCGGCGACGAACGTCGTCCCCGAAATGAACGTGTTGTCCGTCAGCGTCAGGTTCGGAAAGTGGTTGTTCTCGCCGCTGTAGCCGTAGATCGTCACGGACGAGGCGTTGCCCAGCGCGTTCGACCCCGACAGGTACAGGTAGACGTTCTTCGTTTGGGCGAACTCAAGGCCATGGTTCCGCGTGTCGAACCGCACCGTGCCCGTGAACGTGTTCGTGCCGCGCAGATAGTGGTCGCCGTAGCCAAGCTTGATGGCGATGTCGTCGCCCGCGATCACGCCGCCCGCGCGTTGGTCGAGGGACGCTTGATGGGCGACGGTGATGGACGTGCCGTCGAGCGTGCCGTTCAGCACGTACCTGCCGGCCTCGATCGTCGTCGGCTTCGTGTAGCTGTTCGCGGTGGAGACCGTCAGCGTGTTCGTGCCGCGCTTCGTGAACGGGGCGTGTCCCGCGATGCCGCCGTTGCCCGTGAACGTGTAGGCGACCGCATCCGCGTCCACCACCACGGCGGAAGGATGCACGGTTCCGTCGATGCGCACGGTCGGGCTCGCGCTGCCCGTGTCATCGAACGTCACGAAATCCTGCTCCGCGTACGTGGCCTCCGCCGCGCCCGCAAGCCAGTTGGGCGAGGTCGTGTCCCACGCGGCCTCTGCCGCCGCGCCGCCTTTCCACGTGAGCGACTGCGTGTCCGCCATCGTCATCACGAGCGCGTTGCCCTCGATGGCGAACGTGGTGCCGTCCGGCACCGTGTCGCTCGGCACGATTGCCGTGGGCGCGGAGCTGCCGCCCCATGTCATGAGCACATACGAGCCCGGCGCGATCGCCGCCGCGCCGAGGACCGACACGTCCACCTCCACCGCGCCGCCGAACGTCGCCCCCGCGCCGAGGACGATCACGTCGTTCGTGCCGGCGCCGAACTTGAAGAGCAGCTTCGCGCCGTCGGCGATCGACACCGACTCGCCGTCGAACGTGAGCGCACCGCAGCGGTCCGCCGAACCAGCCGCGAGGCGGCCCTTTGCGAGCACGGCCGTCGTGCCGTGCACGACGCCCGTGCCGCCGAGCGTCGCGTTGGCGTCCACGGTCATCTTCGTGGGCGCCGTGCAGTTCGCCGGCACCGAGCCGTCGACATTGAGCCGCCCGGCATTCACCCGCATGAGGCCCGACGCCGTATGCGCGCCGGTGAGCGTCCACGTGCCGGAATCCTCCTTGTAGAAGGCCATATATCCCGGCAGGGGCGCCGTGAACACGCCGTCGCCCGCGCCGCCGAGGAAGAGCGTGGACAGCGACTGCGGGTAGTTCGAATTGCGGTTTTCCGCGAGCGTGCCGGTGACGGTGAGACAGGTTCCGGCCGTCTCGTTGCGGAAACGTCCGCCCCAGTGGTTGGCCGTGGGGTTGCTGTTCGTGAAGGCGTAGATCGTGATGCTGCGGTCGCAGGTCGCGTCCGTCGTGCCGTAGTAGGAGAGCGTCCCCGTCGTCGCCCAGTTGTTCTGCCCCATGGTGATCGCGGTGCCCGCGCCGAACGCGCACGCCTGGTTCTTGTTCGCCAGCGTCGGCCCGCGGAAGGCGCCGTCGGCGATCGCGACGTTGCAGGTGAAGGCGTTCGTGGGACAGGTGAGCTCCGTGACGCCCAGGTCCGTCCGGGAGCAGTTGTTGATCGTGGAGGGGCCCAGGTAGGTGTTGATGGTCAGTGTGCCGGTTCCGCGCGTGTAGCCCTTGCCCGAGTACGGCCCGTTCACGGTGAGATGGCTCGTGCCGTCCATGAAGAATTGCACGTTGCTGCCGAGGACGATGGGGCGGTCCGTCACGTACGTGCCGTTGCCGTTCAGGCGGGCGACGTTGTTGAAGTCCAGCGTGGCCGCCTCCGCCGTCGTGGGCTTGCCGAGCGAGCTGGCCGCGCCGATGTTGGCGAGCGACGCGAAGCGGATCATCGAGCTCGTGACCTTGGTCGGCCCGTCGAACGTATTGCCCGCGTTAGTGAGCTGCAGCTCGCCGCTACCGCCGGTGCGCGTAATGCCGCCCGCGCCGGAGACGACGCCCGTGAACTTGACGATCACGCCCTTGTCGAGGTTGAACGTGAGGTTGGCCGGCAGCGTCACGGCCGCCGTGAAGTTGACCGACTTCGAGAACCTCACGGTGTCGCCGGCCTGCGGCGCCGCGCCGTCCTGCCAGTTCGAGGCCGTGCCCCACGTCTGGTTCCCCGTGCCGCCGATCCACGTACGCGTCGCCGCCGGCAAGCTTCCCGCCGCCAGCGCCGCCAACATTCCGACCGTCACCATCCTCATGTTCATGCGCACAACTCTCCTGAAGATAAAAAACGCTTTCATTATGCCATCATGCTGCCGCATTTGTCAATCGCGAAAATCGACCGCGCCGCAACGTACGGGCGCACAAGGACATGCTCGGCATCAACGAACAATCAGGAACGTGCCAGGCGTGTAGTCCGAGATGGCGAACTGGAAATAGTCGAACGTCACGTAGCCCGAACTGGAGGCGAACTGGATGGCGACGTCGTTCCATCCGCCCAGCAGTTCCCCGGCCGCCACGTCAAACGCGACGGGATCGCCCTTCTTGACCTCGCCGTGCGCCGCCGAGAACTTCTCGACGCCGTTCAAGAGGATGCTGAACGAGTTGTCGGCGGTGGCGGAGCCCGATATGTCGGCCATCACGGTGGCGAAGCTGAAGGCATGTCCCGCCAGTTCAGGCGCCAGGTAGAAATGGATGTAGGCGTTCTTCGTGCCGGACGTCACCGAGCGGATTTTGTTCGCCATGTTCCGGTTTCCCACGTAGAAGTCTACGCCGCGCCCCGATCCCTCCTGCGAGAACTCATGGTTGTTGCCGTTGCAAGCGCCCAGCTGCCAGGAACCGCCGATCTCCACCTTGTCGATCGCAATGGAGGCCGCAGACCCTCCCTTGTAGGTGATCGTCAGCGTGTTTTCGCCGCTCGCGAGCTGGCGCTTCGACACCATCGCCCACAGGTCCTCGTTGGAACCGACCTCCTTCTCGGAGGCGAGGGCCTTGCCGTTCAGCTTCACCGTCAGCCTCGCCTTCTGGGTTCCCGTGCCGACGGTCGCGGTGCGCACATGCAGGGCGTGGACGAGTTCAAGGTTGTTCGCCGCCGGCGTGAAGCGGATCGTCAGGTCTGGGTGCGCGGCGTCCACCGACGCCGCGAGGTCGTGCCATGCCTCGTTCAGCGTCCAGTCCCGGCTGCCCTCGCCCGACGCCGCGAACTCGCCGACCGTGCCGTCCGCGAGGCCCACGCCCATCACCGTGTTGTTCGGGTGGCCGAACGCCGCCGCGACCTCGTCCACCGTGAGCGCCCGATCCCACACGGCCACCTGGTGGATCTGCCCGTTGAAGCTCTTTGTGGCGTTGCCGTTGTTGATATTCGACGCCGTCGTCGCGTTGTAGTAGTCCGACAACGCAGCGTACCCCCCCTCGCTGCCGAACCTGATCTGCGAAAAGATGTTGTAGGTGGTGTAGGCGTTGGTGGAGATGTTCTGGGTCTGATACTTGAAGCCGTGCGCCTTGCTGCAGAGGACAGCGGTCACGGAGTCCGTCAAGTCGTGCCCCTCGGCGTCCTTGCCGGCGTCGTTCACGACAAACGCGACGTCGTACCACTCGTTCGTCGTCAACTTCAGGGAGGTGAAATAGTACGTCGTGTGCGCGATGCAGATGCCCAGGACAAGGTTGGTGCCGGAGGTAGCGGAGTCTCCGCTGCCAGTTCTGGCAATGCCCACCTCGTATCCCGACCAGTTGCCCCAGTCGAGCCCGTTGTTGTAGAAGTAGCCGAGCACACCCGGTACCGCGCCGTAATGCACCTGCGGACGGATGCGGGCGATCACCGTGGAGGAGCCGGCGATCGAGGCGCGGGGCACGTCGAGGGATGTGTGCCACGCGGAGTAGATCGTCTCGCCGGACGCGTTGACCGAGATGTTCGTCGCGATGGGGAAGTCCATGCAAGGACTCCGCACCGTCACGCCGCGCCCCGGCAGGTAGACGTCCGCGTCCTGCCACCGCGGCCCGCCGAACGGACCGTTCTTCGCCGTAGGCACGAGATGCGCGCGGGCGTAGGCGTTTGCGTTCGTGCCGCCCCAGAAGCGCACGTCGCGCACCTCGTTCGTCTGCACGAAGCCGTCGCCGTCGATGTCGCGGTCGAACCGCCACCAGTGGACGGCGTCGGCATAGGGGTCGACGGCGGACGGTTTCGCCGCGCCGAACGCCTCCTTGATCTCGTCCACCGTGAGCGCCCGGTCCCACACCGCCAGCTGGTGCACCCACCCGCTAAAGTTCTTGTACGTGTCGCTGGAGTTCTGCGAGATGACGGGACTATAGCTGCTCCAGGCCGTGCATGTGCCCATCCCCGCGATGCGCGTGTATGTCTTCGCCGGGCCGTTCGCGTAGTTGCTCGCGAGCGCGACGGTCTGCTGGTTCAGTCCCTTGTCGCCGGAGACGACGAACGTGACGTAGTTCGTGCCGTCTTCGCCGAGACGGACGCTGTAGCCCACGTCGTACCACTGCCCCACCGACATCGCCAGCTTCCTCATGGCACCGCCGCCGGGATAGGTCTTGGCAAGGAAAATGTAAGGATAGAAGAGCGTGGTCGGCCCGGTGACGGCAGAACCCTTGATGAAGCCGAACGCCTGGCTGATGGACTCGCTCCAGCTGTAGCCGTTGTTGAGGAGCACGCAATCCGCCGACACGACGGCCTGACCGTCGAACATGACGCGGGTGACGACCGAAATGTCCTTGCTGTCCACCTGGATGCCGTCGAAGAGCATGTTCGCCTGGAAGAACTGGTTCGTGGTGGTATAGCGCGTCTCGCAGGGGAGGTAGAGCGCGGTGCAGTTGACGGTCTTGCGCTGGGTGGGGAGGCGCACGTCCATCCGCGACCAGAGCGGACCGCCCTGCGCGCCGTACACCTGCGTCGGCACGGCGTAGGATGGATTCCGCGCGTCGTGAATCTCGCTTTTCTGCACGACCGCGCCGTCCGCGCCGCCGTCGTCGAACTTCCACCACACCCGCGCGTCGTCGAAGACGGACGCCATCGCCGACGACGCGAACAGGACGACCTCTATCGCCGCCTTGCAAACGAACATTCGCTTCATCTTGCGCTCCTTTTCCTCGGCGCGCACCGCTCACGCGGCGCGCAGACTTTTCCTGCCGGCAATCGTACCAGGGAGAAACATATCATATTCCAGATTCTTTCGCAACCGAGGCACCTTCCGCAGGAACGAGAAGGCCGCGTTCGGCGAGCAGGCGTTCGGCCTGCCGCGCAACGGCGTCAGAGGGGTCGAGCACCGCGGCACGTCCGGCGGCGACCTGCTCGATAAGCGGCTTGAGGTGCGGGAAATGCGTACAGCCGAGCACGAGATGGTCGGCCCCCGCCGCGAGGAGCGGCTCCACGTACGCGCGAACCGCGGCTTCGGCGCGCGGCCCCGTCGTCTCCCCCCGCTCGACAAGCGTCACCCAGTCGTCCGCCACGCATGCCAAGATGCGGGTCTTCTTCGCGAAGCGCGCGCATGTCTCGCGGTAGAGCCGTCCGCCGAAGGTTCCCGCCGTCGCCAGGACGCCCACGATGCCGCTTTTCGACCGCAGGACGGCCGGCTTCACGGCCGGCTCCATCCCCACGAACGGCACGTCCGGCCACGTGGCGCGCAGGACGTCGATCGCCGCCGCCGTGGCCGTGTTGCACGCCACCACGATCAGCTTGCAGCGATGGGCGAGCAGTTCCTGCGTGAGCGCCTTCGCCCGTGCGACGATTTCCTCCGGCGGCTTGTTGCCGTAAGGGCAATGCGCCGTGTCGGCGAGATAGATCGTCCGCTCGCGCGGCAGGCGCCGCTTGAACGCCTCCAGCACGCACAGGCCGCCGCGCCCGCTGTCAAAGAACCCTACGGGGTCTGTCGCCGCGCTCCTCATCCTAGAACCTCGGCAGCTTCTCGCGGGAATCGTCCATGCCGCCCGGCCGGTTGCGGAGCTTCCACACGCGGTCGTGTTCCTCGCGCAGGAACTGGAGACGACGCATGTCGCGCCGGTTGCAGGCGGCGTCCACGAGGTTCGCCATGTGCATGATCTCCTGCGCCCATACGTTCGGGTACGCGCCGCGCACGTACTTCGCCGCCTCGTGGCGGCAGCCTTCCGCGAGGGACGAGATCTCCACCAGCACACGGTCGGTCAGGCCGGGATGGCGCGAATAGGAATGGTCGTTCGCGAGGATGCGGAAGAGCTCGGTCGCGTTCGCCCGCAGCGCGCCGCCGCGCAGGTAGAGCGTTCCCAGCCGCAGCAAGGTGCCGCCGAGCGGCACGCCCATCACGGTGTCGAGGGCCTCCTCCAGGTCCATCTTGCCGGCCGACGCGCCGGAGTACGCCAGGTTGCCGCCGAGGATGATCCCGGGCAGCGAGGCGGCGAGGGGCTGCCAGTGGCCGCCGTCGCCCCAGTCCGTCACCATGAACCCCTTCGCCCCATGGCGATGCCCCGCCTTCTCGGCGGCCATCATGTTCTCGCGCATGTTCTCCACGCGGCCCGCGAGCGAGTTCCAGGAACTGGTGCCGGGGCAGACGTAGAAGTCGAGCCCGGCCGCCTGGAACTTCGCCGCCTCGTCCATGAACGGGTGGTTGCCCTCGTAGCCCCAGTCGAGCGCGATCATGTCCTTGGGCAGCTCGCCCACCAGTTCCGGGTGCCTGAGGATGACGTCGCCCCAGAACATCGGACGCTTTCCGCGCGCCCGCGCGAGGTCTGCCACCTTCAGGAGAAAGTCCAGATACACGCGCCCTTCGCCCTTCTCCTTCACGGCGGCGGCGCTCCGTCCGTTCCCCAGCAGGTCGAACGTCTCGTCGCAGCCGATGTTGACGAGGCGCGACTCGAAGTTCGGCAGCAGCTCGTCGAGCAGGCCGGCGACGAACTCGAGCGCGGCGGGGTCCGTGGGGCAAAGCGTCGTGGGATCCTTCTTGAAGCCGCCCCACGGAAGCGGCGCGCCGCCCTTCGGCAGTTCCGCCAGGTGGTTGTAGGCGGCCTTCGTCAGCCACCGTTCCATGTGCCCGAAGCAGTTCTGGTTGGGCACGAGCTCGATGCCGTGCATCGCGCAGTAGACGTCGAGCTCGCGGATCTCCGCGCCCGTCAGCGGCGAGGCGCGCTCCCACACCTCCCTGTGCGCCGAGTAGGCGAAGGTGTGTTCCGTGTAGAGCTGGAACTGGTTGTAGTCGAAGCGGGCGAGGATATCCACCAGCTGCTTAAGGGTACCCATCGTGGGCACCTTGTCGCGGCTGACGTCAAGCATGTAGGAACGGACGGCAAACATGGCGATATTATAGTCGTCCTCGCGCCCGCGCGCAAGCGGCGGCGCCCCGCGGGGGCGTTCCCACGCCCTGGCCACACTCCCCAAAAGAGAGCGGCGTCACCGCCCCACGCACTCGATGCGGGCGATGTACTCGTCCTGCTCCTTGCGCGGGATATCGTTCCAGCGGATGTTCCAGCCCGCCACGCGCACCTGCAGGTTCTCGTACTTCTCGGGGTGCGCCTGCGCGTCGCGCAACGTCTCGGGCGAGACGACGTTGACGTTCAGCGCCACGCCGCCGCCCGCGTAGAATTGCTCCACAAGCATCCTGAACACGCGCAATCCCTTCTCTCCCGCCACCGTGGACGGGTGGATCATCACGTCGTAGATGCTTCCGCACGGGAAGTTCTCGGGCGCGATCGCGCCGTAGCTCTTGATCGAGCCGGTGATGCCCTCCGTCTCCGCGCCCACGTTCGGCGCCATGTTCTTGGAGAAGAACTCGCCCTTCCGGCGGCCGTCCGGCGTCGCCCCGGAGGAGAGTCCCTGATGTATGAAGCTGCGCGACTGGAGCCCGTAGCACACGAACTTGCCGCCGCGCGAGTTGGGCTTGCCCACGAACCGCGAAGTGAAGCCCTCGATCACCTCCTTCGCGAGCGCGTCCGCCTCCGGGTTGCCGCACCCCCACTTGAGCTTCGAGTTCTTCATGCGAAGGCGAAGCTCCTCGTGGCCCTCCCAGTCCGCCGCAAGGATCCGACCCAGCTCGTCGAGCGCGACGACTTTCCTGTCGTACACGAACTCCTTGACGGCGAGGAGCGAATCGACGGCCGTCGCGAACCCGCATTCCGCGATGGCCGTGAAGTTGTACTTGTAGCCGAGCGAGAAGGCGTCCACGCCCTTCTCCATCGCGGACCCGAGCGCGAGCGAGAGCATGAGCGCAGGGTTGACCTCGGCAAGGTGCCGCTCGTTCTCGCGCTGGAGCGCCACCGCGCGATCGGTGTTGTCGTGGAGGATACGGAAGTATTCGCGCTTGAAGTCGTCGAACGTGGCGGCGGCGAACGCGCCCTGCGCGGCCTTTGCCATGATCTCGACGACCGGCTGCGGTAGGTTGATCCGCATGGCGCTCGTGCAGTTGCCCTTCGCGCGCGGCAGGTACTCGAAGCAGCCCCAGATGAGCAGGTCGCGGCATTCCGCGTCCGTGAGGCCCACCGGCTTCATCGACCGCGCCATGTTCTCCTCGCTCATGAGGCACAGGGGCGCGTGCTTGCGGAGCATGTCGAGCGCCTTCCGCCAGATCGCGTCCGGCGTGTTCTTCGCCATCTTCAGCTGGAACTTCGGCGTGGGGAGGGCCGTCTTCTCCACCACGTCGAGGATGACGAGCGAGAGCGGGTTGTACGCGCTCGTGCCGTCCTTCCGCGTGCCGCCGAGGTAGATGGGGTGGCCCCAGTAGTTGTCGATGGACCCGAACTGCCAGATGAAGTGGCGGAAGTCCTCGCGGAACTCTGCCTCGGTGGTGCGCCCGGCCGCGAGGTCGGCCTGATAGTAGGGCCACCAGCGGACGTCGATGTTGTCGAAGGTGCGCACCTGGAAGTAGTTGAGCGGCTCGGAGAGGATGAAGTACACCATCGTGAACTCCATCACGTCGAACACCGTCTGCGGAGGCCCCGCGCGCAGGCGCTCCAGCGACGCGATCTCGCGTTGCATCCAGCGCGAAGTGGCGTCGGGATGCGCCTTCGCCGTGGCGATCAGCCGGTCGAGGAAGCGCATCATCGCGGCGGCGGCCCTTCGTTCGGCGCGATAGAACGGCGTGTCCTGCGTATAGGAGTCGGCGCGCGCCTTCATGCCGGGGAAGCCGAGCTTCAGGATGTCCGCCCAGTCCGGCGCGGAGTGGTCGAAATCCTTGCCGATCGTGGCGCGACCCTCCTTGTTCATCTTGGCGATGGCGGCGCGCAGGCCAGGCGAATACTTCTCGTCTACGTCGGCGGCGTGGCTCCAGAGGACGGCGTTCATCGGGCGGCGATGGCGGTCCCATGCCGAGATCGCGGGAAAGCCGTCGTGCTTCGAGAAGCCGATCGCCACGTTGTCCACGAGAAAGTCGAAGCAACGTGCGGCCACGTCGTACCAGTCCTCCGCGCCGGCCTTCCAGCCGCTCTCGTCGACGATCTTCTTCACGCCCGCGCGGAGCGCGTCGTTGTCGAGGCCCGTCTTCGGGTCGGCGAGGTTCGTGCGCCACTTCCACTTGAGGTAGGACGCCTCGTCGGCGATCGTCGCCGGGCGCTTCTCCGTACGCGTGGTGTATTGATGCCCGCCGTTGTTCATGGGCACGCCGCCGTCGGGGATCTGCACCCCCGTCGAGAGCGTCGCCGCCAACAGCAATCCCGCAACGTTCATGGCCGCCTCCCTAAAAACCCCTCATCACGTTTTCGGCGCGGAGGATATAGGCGTCCTGTTCCGTCTTCGAGAGGTCGTTCCATCGCACGTTCCACCCGCACACGCGCACCTGGAGGTTCTCGTACTTGTCCGGGTGCGCCTGCGCGTCGCGCAGCTCCTCCGCGCTGAACACCGTGAACTGGATCACGCTGCCGCCGTTCTTGTGGAACTGCCGGACGAGCGCCTTCATGACGTCCAGACCCTTCTGCCCGTGGCAGACGGACGGGTGCAGCATCATGTCGAGCGGATAGTCGCCCGGCAACTTCGTCACGTCGGAAGCGGCAAGCGTGTTCACGAGCGCCGTCGCGCCCTCCGTGTCCGCGCCCATCGTGGGCGAGAGGTTCTTGCTCATCTCCTCGCCCTTCTTCCTTCCGTCCGGCGTCGCGCCCGTCTTTTCGCCCAGGACGATGAATTGCCGCGCGCAGTGTCCGGAGGCGAGGAAGACACCGCCCTTCGAGTTGGGCTTGCCGTTCAGCTGTCCGGCGAAGCAGTCGATCAGCGCCGCGCCGAGCGCGTTCGCCTCGGGGTCGTTGTTGCCCCACTTGCGCTTTGAGCGAAGCATCCTGAGGCGCAGCGTCTCGTGACCTTCCCAGTTCGCCGCCATGACCTTTCCGAGCTCCGCGAGCGACATCTCCTTCCTTTCGTACACGATCTCCTTGACCGCAAGAAGCGCATCGACCGTCGTTCCCGGCCCGACGGCAAGTATGCCCGAATTGTTCCCGCGCGGACAGCCGTTCGCGAAACCGTCCCTGCGCGTCTTGAGCGCGTGCTCGGTGGAGATCGTCATCAGGTTGGCGGGGTTCACCTCGGGCAGGACCTTCTCGAACTCGAACGCGACCTTTCGGCAACGGTCGGTGACGTCGGCGAGCCGCCGCAGGTATTCGGCCATGAAGGAGGGAAAGTCCCGGGACCACCGGGACGTCTGAGGCGATTGGGACCGTGCGACCGCCTCCGCCAGCATCTTCTCGACGATCTTGAGGAAGTTGACGTGCCCCACGCCGGTGCCGTTCACGCTGTCCCTCAGGCCGAACTCGTAGCAGCCGCGCACGACCATCGTGCGGCAGTCTTCGTCGCTCGCGTTCGACCACTTCTTGAGCGCGCGCGCCGTCGGCTCCTCGCCGATGAAGGCGATGGAGCGATGGCGGCGAGCCATGTCCATCATCTTGTCCATCGCCCAGTCCGGCGTGTTGGGCGCGATCTTCACGAGGAACTTGGGCGTCGCGAGGTTGCATTCGTCCATCACCTCGAGGATGATCTTCGAGACGTGGTTGAACTCGCTCGTGCCGTCCTTCCGCGTGCCGCCGAGGCCCACGGGCTGGTTCCAGTAGTTGGCGATGGATCCCCACTGCCAGAGGAAATGCTTGATCTGCTCGCGGAATTCGGCCTCCGTCGTGCGGCCGGCGGCGACGTCGGCGTCATAGTACGGCGTAAGGAACACGTCCAGCTCCGTGAGCGAACGGCACTGGATGCCGTCGAGGTGCTCGGACCAGAAGAAGTAGAGCCACACGAACATCATCATGTCGTAGGCCGTCTGGGGCGGGCCCGAGCGCAAGCGCTCCAAACACGCGATTTCTTTTTTTAGCCGTGTAGAACATGTAGAGCGTGTAGAATTGATATTTGCGATTTGTGAACAATTGTGGCAATTGTCATTTGTGAACGATCCCAAATTCTTCTTCCCCTGCTCAATGAACCTGTCAATCCCCGCAAGGATGGCGTCCATCGCGATCCGCAACCCCTCGTAGAACGGATCGCCTGCGACGGCGTACTTCTCCAGGCGCATCTTCATGCCCGGATAGCCGAGCGCCATGATCACGCGCCAGTCTGGCACGGAGTGGTCGAAGTCCTGCCACATGTTCCAGCTGCCGTCCTTGTTGCCGGCGTACCATTCCTTCGTCACCCAAGCCGGCAGAGTCCGCGCGTTCACCTCGCGGGCGCGGTCGCCTTTCGTCACCTTGCTGATCGGGCGGTCGTTGCGATCCCATACGGAGATGGCGGGGAACCAGTCGAGCGGCGACACGTCGATCGACATCTCCAACGCCTGCGCCGCAAAGCACTTCGCCTTCGTGACGCGCCACGACTCGCCCGACGCCTTGCCGGCGGCGACGATCTCCGCCAGGCGCCTCTTCAGGCCCGTCACGTCGAGACCAGTCGCCCTGTCCGTCACGTCCTGCCGAAACTTGCGTCGCAGGTAGGTGTCGGAATCCGTGATGTTCTCTACGTAGGGATCCCACCACGTCATGTCCAGGTAGTTGCGCTGTTTCCGCGCCGGCGCGCCGAACGACCGCCATCCCATCGAAGCGGCAGACGCCATCCCTCCCAGAAAAACCTTGCGTGTCGTCTTCATGGTCTTTCCCTAGAACCCGATGCTCTCGATCCAGTCCACGACGCGCTGCGGCCACCCCTTCACGTTCACCTTGTCGCCGCCGAGGCCGTGCGAGGTGTTCGCGTAGACGAACAGCTGCGCGGGTATCTTTCGCCTGTGCAGCTCCGCGTAGAGCTGGACGGACGCCATCGGCGAGTAGTAGTCCTTGTCGCCGTGCACCATGAACATCGGCGGCGTCTTGGCGTCGAACTTGAACTCCGGCAGGATCGCCGCGCCGTCGCCGCCCTGTTCGTTTCTCCCGGTCTTTCCGTCTTCGAGCACATAGGCCGGATAGACGGGTATCGAGAAGTTCAGATGCGCCGAAAGGTCGTCCAGCTCGTCGACCCGCTCGTAGAGCGCGTCCTGCGACGACGTCGCGGAAATGGCGGCGAGGTGCCCGCCGGCCGAGAAACCGATCGCGCCGATCTTCTCGGGCGACCAGCCGTATTTCGCGGCGTTGGCGCGCAGGAAGCGGATCGCCCGCGCGGCGTCCTCGCGCGGCGCATCGTAGATGTTCCGGCCTTTCCGGCGCGGGATGCGGTAGTGGAGCATCGCCAGCCAACGCCCGGAATCGAGGATCGGCTTCGTGTTCATGCAGCCGCCCATGTTCTCCGAGTAGTACCCGCCGCCCGGCATTACCACGACCACCGTGTCGCGCGGCTTTCCTTCGGGGCGCAGGATCACAAGTTCCGGACACGACACGTCAAGGCACCGCCAGGTGTTCCGCTTCTCGTCCTTGACGAAGCGTCCCGGGCGTGCCTCCGTCTCATGGGGCGCAAGCTCCGGCCACAGACGGACACGCTCGACGATCCTGTCGGCGAACGCGCCGTACGCTTGATCGATATTCTCGATCGCGGGCGCTGGCGCCTGCGCACCAACCGACGCGGCGACTCCAACGATGGCGATTCCCAGAAAAACGAATCTCATTCTCTCTGCTCCTTTTCACGTGACGGACAATTTGTTTACACGCCGGGCATTGTACCATATTTCGGCGGCGCAGGACTCAACGCGCGTAGCGGGGCTTGAATGCGGGCGGCGGAACCTCGAGCGCGCGACATGCCGCGTCGACAGCCGCATCGAGCTGCGGATCGCGCCCGGCCTCCTCGTCAGCGGGCGTCAGGTCCACCTCGATGTCCGGCTCCGCGCCGTTGTTCTCCATGTCGCTTCCGTCGAAGAGGAACCAGCCGCGTCCGGGCACGCGGAACGTACCGTAGTCGAGCAGGTTCACGTCGCTGGTGGCGATCACGCCGCCGGCCGTACGCCGTCCCACGAGCGGGCCTCGCTTCAGCGTCTTCACCGCATGGGCGAACATCTCACCGTTCGAGAACACGCGCTCGTCCACAAGAACGACCACCGGCTTTGAGAAAATCGGCCGATTCCAATAGCCGAAAAGGTAGCCCGTCTGCCCGCCGGGCGTCACCGCGCGCGCGTGGTCGCTGCCGCAGATGACGGAAAGCAGCCAATCGCCCGTGTGCCCTCCCGTGTTGCCGCGCAGGTCGATGACGAGCGCATCCTTCCCCCAGCAACGCGAATAGACCTCCTCCTCGAACATCTTGTAGTTCTTCGGCCTCATCTTCCGCACGGCAAGATACCCCACGCGTCCGCCCGTGGCCTTTTCGACGCGGTCGCGCGCGGCCTTGACCTCGACCGCTTCGATCAGGTCGCGCACGTGCCTGTAGGTCGCGAGCTTGAGATAGACGGGATCCTTCTCTCGCCCCTTTACGACAAGCTGGACCTGCTGCCCTTCCGGCCGGTTCAGGAGGTCTTCCAGGCGCACGCCCTTCTCCAGACGTCTGCCGTCCACCGCCACGATCTCGTCGCCGACGGACAGCTTGCCTTCGGCCGGCGAGCCGGGAATCACGTCCGCCACCTTGAACGTGCCGGGCGAGAACCTCACGCCGAGATGCCCCGTCATGACCGTCCAATTGTGCGGCTTCGGCGGCCTCACCCATTCGCGGTCGGACGTTTCCGAGGACCAGAACCCGACGTGCGAGGCGTCAAGCTCGCCGGTCATGAGGTTGACGACGCGCGTGAAAACGGAATAGCTGGAGGCATGCCGCGCCGCCGGCAGGTACCTGTCCCGCACCGCCTTCCAGTCGACGCCGTGCATGCTTCTGTCGTAGAACCGGTCGCGGAGCTTCGCCCATGCCGTGCGGAAAGCGAGCTCGCGGTAGTCGGCCAGGTCGTCCTCGCGGTAGATCTCCAGGCCGAAGACGGTATCCTTGTGCGCCGGCTTGTTGTCCACCGCCCACGCAAGGCGATTGTCCTTCTCGTACCAGCGCGGGTTGCGTCCGCGCCTGGACGACAGCTTTTCTCCTGTCAGCCGGTCCGGGACATGCAGCGTGAACGTGGACGTGCCGCTGCCGTAGGCGAGCGTACGCGAATCGTGCGAGAAGAACGGCGAGTAGCCCGATACGCCCGTGCACCGGATACGGTCGAAAAGCCCGTCGAACACGATGTTCACGTGCGGTGCAGCCTTCTTGTCAGGCTCGTTCTTCTTTTCGTTCTTTTTCTTGTCCCGCTTGCCGATATCGCGCCGGACGCGCCGAACCGCCTCCGCCTTGTCCTCGGCCTCGTCCTTGGGGTCGAGATAGACATAGTAGATCTGGTCGCTGCCGTTGCCGGTTCCCGGCCGATTCCCAGACCAGGCGAGCAGCTTGCCGTCCGGACTCCATGCCGGCGCGCCGTCCCATTTCCAGTTCCGCGTCAGGTTGTACGGCTTCCCGTCGCCCGTCGCGGGAACGATCCACACGTCGCGGTTGTCGTCAGCGTCCACGAGTTCCGCCGCGAGGTAGCGCGCGTCAGGGCTCCAGGCGACGGCGCCGGCCGAGTACGCCTCCGCGCGCCGTTCGGTCTTCATGTCCTTCAACGTCATCACGTCAACGTACCCTCGCTGGTCCGTGCAGGCGAGGCAAGCGCCGTCGGGCGAAAGGTACAGCCCGGTACGGACCGTGCCGTCTGAAATCAACGTCTCCTTCTTGAACGCCGCGTTCTCCCACCATGGCAGCGACTCGTCCGCGCGACGCGCGCGGCAGACGTCCGACCCGTCGCCCCGATCGACGAGATAGTACAGCCATGCGCCGTCGGACGAGAACGCGCACTTCGTCACACGTGCACATTTCCGTTCCGCCACAAGGCGCGGCGCCCTGACGACGGTATCCATGGCGTAGAGCCCGCCACCGGCGGTGAACGCCGTCTCAAGTCCGTCCGAGCAGAACGTAAGGTCGCCGTCGCCGTCCGCGTTCCAGGCGGCCGTATAGTAGCGGCGACGGCTGAACGAAGAAGTCGACTGATAGCCGCTCGGCCGAAGCGCGATGCGCTCGGGCTTGGGGCTGGGCGCAGTCGGGTCGAGACGCCAAAAGTCGAAGCCGGCCCGCACCACCATCGTATGGCCGTCAGCAGAGACGGATGGCTGGAACGCCGCGTCCTCGCCGAAGGAGATCACCTCGCGGTCGGTTCCGTCTGCCAGCACGTGCTCGCGCACGCCTACGACTGAAGCCCCAGGCTTGCGACCGAGATAGTAGAACGCCTTGCCGTCTGGGCGCCAACGCGGAAAGAAGGCGTTTTCCGAAGCCGTCTTCGGGCGTCGAAACTCCTTCGTCTGCATGTCATAAAGCCAAATCTCGGCGTCTTCAGGCGCCTTCCCGGAGCGACGCTTGCGGTAGATATCCTCGCCCCGGCGCGAAAACGCGAGCAACCGCCCGTCCGGCGAAAGCGCCGCATCGCGCGAACGGACGTTCGCGAGCGGAAACGCCTCGCCGCCGTCCGGCGAGAAGAAAGCGATGCGCCACGCCCTGCCCGTCGCGGCGTGGTCGCGCAGCGCGCCGCCGACGAGGCCCTTGCCGTCCGGGGCCCACGCGGAGAGTGCGGTCGGTTCGCTGTGGCGCGACACCTGGCTCACGCGCATCGTCGCCAGGTCCATGACGAAAATCTTGTTCCCGCCGTCCCGCGAAGAAAGGTAGGCCACGCGGGACGAGTCCGGCGAAAGCACGGGCCAGGACTCGCGCGACTCCTCGGGCGTCAGGCGTTCGGCCGTCCCCCCCGCCGTGGACGCGATCCAGATCGAGTCGTTCCACTCGAACACGAACCGCGAACCGTCGGCGCTTACGCTCGGACACGCGGCAAGATAGATTTCGGACCAGTCCCGCCCGCCGTCGTCCCCCGCTACCGTCGCGGCGGCAAGGCAGAGGAATCCGCACCCCCATGAAATCGCCGTCCGTCTCATCTCACGAACCAGGATGGACGGGATGTCCGCCGGCGGCGCAGAGCGGGCAGGCGGCGGGCTCCCACGTGGTAGGCTGAATCTGAACGAGCGACACCATCGGGATATTCCCGAACGACACCGCGCCCTTCGAACGGTCCACGAGCAGAACCACGGCGGCGACTTCCGCGCCGGCGGCCTTCACGAGGTCGATCGTCTCCTGCACGCGCCCGCCCTTGGTGACGACGTCCTCCGCCACCACGTAGCGCTCGCCGGGCTTGAGCGAGAAGCGTCGCATGGCGAGCTTCGTCACGGGCTTGCCCGTGGCGTCCGTCTCGTCGCCAGCCTGGACTTTCTCGGCGAAGACGCACTTCACGTCGAGCGCACGTGCGACCTCGTGCCCCACGAGGATGCCGCCCACGGCGGGCGAGATCACCCCGTCGACCGGACCGATGTCCGCCGCCGCCTTCAGCTTCGCGACAAGCTCGTCGCAAAGGCGGGCGGCGATACGCGGATAGCGCAGCACGTTCGCGCACTGGAAGTAGCGGTCGGAGTGGAGCTTCGAGCGCAGTTCGAAGTGTCCCTGCAGCAAGGCGCCGGTCTGGGAGAAGATATCGAGGATTTCCTGTTCTGTCATTTGATGCTCCTTGGTTTTTTCAACGTGAAATCGGCTGGCGAACGCATGTCTGGAAGGTCGTCCGGCAATGTCAGCAAGTCGGGGTCGCGGTCGGGGAGCGTTGCGGTTGCCGAAATTGGCGGCAGATCGCGCCCGAGCGAGGGAGGCAAAAGGGCCTGGAGAGGCGGCGCGAAGACCGTCGGCACGGGCGCGGACGCCGCCACGGCGCGCAGAGGCAGGTAAACGGGAGGCGGCAGGGGGGACGAGAAGTCGAACGCATCCGTCCGGCTGTCCGCGACGCCGTCGGCGAGCGAACGCCCCCGCATCTGCCAAGCCATTCGTATCCGACGGACGAGCCGCGCGTAGGCATCGTCGTCGAGCGAGACGAACGAGACGAACGGCTCGACCGGATCGACGGGAATTGGCCGGAAGAAAAGCGCCTTGCGGGGAATCTGCAACACGAGCGTAGCCGTAAAAAGCACGACGGCGGCAACGGGCCACCATGCATGGAGAAAACGTCTCATTCGCGTCGCTCCGCGATCTGGACGCGCACAAGGCCGGACTCGCGCGCGATGCCGACGAGCCGCATGACGTCCCCCGTCGGCACTCGCCGGTCCGCCAGCAGCAGGAAAGTTCCAGACGGCTCGGCGCCCGCGCACGTGCCCAGCCGATCCTTCAGCGTGGCGACCGACGCCGCGTCCGAAAGCGAGTAGCGCGCGTCGTCGAAGAAGACCAGCGTCTCGCCGTCCGTTCCGGCGGCGGGCAGGACGAGCGCGGCAAGTCCCGTGGCCTCGGCCTGCTCGCCGACGGGCGCCGGCAGATCGCACACGAGGCCCGGCACCTGGGGCAGCCGATCGCCGATGAAGGCGAAAAGGACCATCAGAAGCGTCAGGGTAATCCACGGCACCGCCGCGAAGAGAGGCTTGGTCCAGGCGCAACCGTGCCGCCAGATGCCTTCCGTCTGGCGCGGACGCCATCCCCAACGGGTCTGGGCGCTCACGCGGCGACCTCCCGGCGCGAGGCCAGCAGCGCGAGAATCTCGCTGGCGGCCGCCTCAAGGTCCGCCACCACGCGCTCCAGACGGATGTGCAGCATTCCGTACATCACCTGCACCGCCACGGCCACCACCAGGCCGCCTGCCGCCGCCGTAAGGCACTGCAGCGCGCCGCCGAGCATGTCGGCGCGCGTCACAAGCACGTGGCCGTTGAAGGCGATCGCCAGGCGGGCCATGCCGAGGATCGTGCCGAGCAGTCCGAGCAGAGGAGCCGTCTGGGCGATGATGGCCAGCATTGCCAGGCGCCGCTCGAGGCGGCTCACCTCGGCGCGGCCCGTCGTGTCCACCGCCTCGCGCAGCACGCGCGCGGAGCCGTCGCGATGGCGGATCGCCGCCGCCACCACGCGCGCCACGGGAGCGGGCGTCTCGTCGCAGAGGACGAGCGCCTCGTCGACGTTGCCCCGCGCGAGGACGTTGCTCACGCCCCGAACGAAGTCCATGTAGTCGATCTGCGCGCGCCGCAGGCTGAGAAGCCGGTTCGCGAACAAGATCACGGCCACGCATCCCAAGAGCACCAAAAGACCGAACACGGGACCGCCCGCCAGCGTCCAAATGCTCACCACACACCGCCTTTCTTCTTTTCTTCCAACCGTTGAATTCGCTGACGCGCCTCGCGCGCCGACGGCACGCCCGTCTTCACGAGATAGTCCAGCACGCGGATCGCCTGACGCGCCTCGCCGCGCGCCTCGTACCAGTCGGCCAGGATGAAGACCGCCCGCGTGAAGAACGCGCGCGCGTCGCCGTCGAACCACGTTTTCGCGCGCACGCCGTCGCAGTAGGCCATCACCACGTGCACGTAATACTGGTCCGTCGCCTCCTCGAAGCGCCGCAGCTTCTCGAGCGACCGGCCGATCTTGAACGCGACGGCGAGCCGCACGGACGGCGGCAGCGTCTCGTCTCGCTGCACGGCGCGGTAGGCGTCGAGCGCCTGCACGTAGCGACGCTCGTCGTCCGCGCCCATCGCGAACAGGCAGTCGGCCTTCAGCACCGCCGCGCGCCGCAGCAGTTCGGGCGGCGCCGCCAGCAGCTGCGCGCGCGAAAGCACGAGCATCGCCTCGTTGAAGCGCGCCAGCTCCATCAGCGCCTCGGCCTGCAGCACGAACACCTCGGCGACGGACGCCGTCTCGGGCGTCTGCTTCGCGATGGCGCGCACGGCGACGGCGTTTGTCGTCGCGCGCGTGGCGTTTTCAACCACGCCCGCGTAGTCCGACTGCGCGGCGCAACAGCGCGCCGCGCGCCCGAGCGCCTCGATCCGGCGCGCGGCGGAAAGGCACGTGTTCGTGGCGCACGCCTCGAATCCCCGCCGTGCCGCCGCATAGTCGCGGTGCCCGAAGTCGTACTTCGCCAGCCAGAACGCCACGTCGGCCATCAGGCGATCATCTCCGCCTCCCGACGCCAGCAACTTGTGCGCCGCCTCGGCCGCCTCGCCGTCGCGTCCGGCGCCGTATAGGCAACGCGCCGAGAGAAAGGCCATCTCCGGCGCGCGCGTCGGCATCAGCTTGGCGACGGACGCGAAGTCTGCCTCGGCTTCCGCGAACCGGTAGGCGCCGTAGAACGCCCGTCCGCGCCCGTACAGGGCTTCCACCCGCTGCGCGTCGGCGCAAGGCGGGTTTTTCTTCTCCAACAGCTTCGTATAGAGCGCGATTGCGTTTTCGAGGCGTCCGGCCGCAGATTCGAGCGCCGCCACGCGCAGACCGGCGGCAAACGCCAGCTCGGGATCCGCGCCCGCGTTCGCCAGATCCGAGAAGATCGCGATCGCCTCGGCCGTCTGCCCGGCCCGCGCGAGCGAATCGGCCTGCTGGAACCTGGCGCGCGCATGCAGTTCCAGGCCACCCTCCGGCGGAACGCGCGCGTAGGCGTCGGCCGCCTCTGCGAAGCGTCCCTCCGCCAGCAGGGCGTCACCCTGCTTGAAGATGCACACCGCCCGGTCGTTCGCGTTCGTGGCCGCCTGCGCGGCGCGGGCGAACACGCCAACCGCCTCCGTGCGGCGGCCGGCCTCCAGCATCGCCCATCCCCGCCCCGCCAGCACGTGCACGTCGAGCGAGTATTCGGGGTACGTCTGGAGCAGCGCCGAGAACTCGCGTTCCGCCGCCGTCGCCTCGCCGAGCGCCAAAAGCGTATCCGCGAAGCGCACGTGCGCCGCGCGCGATTCGTCCCTGCCCGGGAAACGCCGCAGGAGCGCCGCGACCCGATCCGCGCCCGCTGCGCGCGTCGACGGCTGCCGCAGCAAGGCAAAGCCGAGACGGAATCCAGCCTGGCAGACCAGTTCAGGCTGAGTAGCCCGCGCCACGGCGTTTGAAATCACGGCGATCGCCCTGTTCGTCTCGCCGGCCGCCAACAGATCGTCCATCAACCCGCACGCCGCCAGCACGTACGCCCGTTCGTCCGTGTTGGTGCCTCCATCCACGAGCTGCAACCGTACGCGCCGAGCCATGTTCGTATCGCCCGCCCGGGCGGCCAAGTCCGCCGCCAAAAGGCGCGCCGCGTCACCCATGGCTCCCGGCGCCTCGACGGCCTTCTCGTCCGTCAGCACGGCGCGCGCACCAGCCAGATTGCCGAACGCCAGGCGCGCGCCGGCCCATTCGACGGCGTTCGCCGCCCGATCGGTCCCATTCGTGCCGAATGCGGCGGCCGCCTGCCTAAAGCGATCCTCTGCCGCTTCGCGCGCCCCCGCCGCCAGCTCCAGCCGCGCCGCAAGGCGAAGCGCGAGCGGCATGTAGACCGGATCCGCGAACGGTTCGGCGAGCAACGTCCGGGCCTTCTCGAGCTGCCTCCCCTCCACAAGCGCCCACGCATGCCAGTAGCGGACGCCTTCCGACTTCGCGTCCGGCCAGCTCTCGACAAGGTCCGTCACGTTGGACGCAAGGCCCGCCCGCGCGAGCGCCTCCAGCCGCACGAGCCGCGCCGTCTCGCGCAATCCCTCGTCAGCCGCCGCGCGCGCCGCGTTCGTCTCCGCCACCGACCACAGGCCGTCCGCCAGCGCACGCCGCGCCATGTCCAGCGCGTTCGTCGCCGAGTCGCCGCACGCGGCGAGCGCAAGCAGGGCGACGAGCGCCGGCAATATGGCCCTGCATCCCGTCATCGCTCGGCCCCAAGATACCCCATCTCCGCCAGCAGACGCGGGTTCTTCATCCAGTTCGGCTCCACCTTCACCCATAGCTCCACGTTCACCTTCACGCCGAACATGTCCGAAAGCTCAGGTCCCGCGCTCATGCGTACGGCCTTCAGGTTGCAGCCGCGCTGTCCGATCACGATTCCCTTTTGCGACGGGCGGTTCACGTAGATCGTCACGGCCACGTTCCAACGCCCCTCGCGCTCGTCCAGGTCGTCCACCAGCACGCCCACCTCGTGCGGCACCTCGTCGTGCAAACGTTGGATCAGCTTCTCGCGCACCACGTCCGCGATCGCCAGCTTGCGCGGATAATCCGTCACGATGTCGTCGGGAAAGAGCGCCGGCCCCGGCTCGGCCAGGTCGTAGAGCGCGTCCAGGAGCTCGTCGCACCCGCCCGGCTTCACGCCGCAGGCGGTCACCCAGATGGGCGCTTGGCGCTTGGCGCTTGGCGCGTTGCCCTCGCTCGAATCCTTGCGCTTCAGCTCGGCGCTCGGCACACGGCACGAATCGCCAAGCACGTCCTTCCACAGGTCCCTAAACATTGTCTCGTAGAACGGCGAGCGGTCGCGCTTGTTGAGCACGAACACGCATTTCTCCGGTTGCTCCTTCGCCACGCGGCGCATCCAGCCTTCGTCCTCGAGCTGCGGCTCGTGCGCGCCGTCGAACGCCACGAGCAGGATGTCCACGCCCGCCGACGACGCGCGCGCCATGCCGTTAAGCAGCTTGCCGAGCGGGCCGACAGCCTTGTGGAGGCCGGGCGTGTCGAGCAGCACGAGCTGGCCGCGCGAATCCTCCACGATGCCCCGGATCGTGTTGCGCGTCGTCTGTTCCACGGGGCTGACGATGGTCACCTTCTCGCCCACCATCCGATTGACGAGCGTCGACTTTCCTGCGTTGGTGCGGCCCACCACGCCCACAATCGCCGCCTTGCGCAGCGTCTCTTCTGTTCTATCCGCCATACGTGACGGCGATAGTTTACCATAATCGGCACACATTGGCACGTCGTCCGCCGAAATTACGATTCGTCGAGCCTCCCCTGCATCGGAACGGTTGGTCCAGCAAGGCGAAACCTCATGGCTTGGCGTTCGCCCCGGCGGGCGCGTAGATGATGAATTTCTCGATTCCCGGGATCTTTCTGCCCTTCT
>CAMNLN010000013.1 GCA_946543025.1 uncultured Verrucomicrobiota bacterium | reverse complement strand
CGGCTCGCTTGTGGACGACGCGATCGTGGTGGTGGAAAACACGCAGACGCTCATGGCCCGCGAAGGGCTGGGCGCGAAGGAGGCGGCCAGCCGCTCGATGCGGCAGATCACGGGCGCGATCCTCGCGACGACGCTCGTGACGATCGCCTGCTACCTGCCGCTCGCGTTCTACCAGGGCATGGTGGGAAAGATGTACGTGCAGTTCGCGGTGACGATGTGCGTGGCGCTCTGCCTCTCCACCACCGTCGCGCTCACGCTCTCGCCGGTCCTCTGCTCGCTGCTCCTGAAGAAGCCCCCCGAGAAGCCGCCGCTCCTCTTCCGCCCCATCAACTGGGTGATTGACGGCAGCCGTCGGACATACCTCGCCTTCGTGAAGTTCTTCGTCCGCCAGGGCATCATCACGCTGTTGCTCTTCGCCGGCGTGGCGGCGCTCATGTGCTGGTGCGGGAAGAAGGTGCCCGAGACGCTTTTGCCGAAGGAGGATCGCGGCTACATCATCGCGAACATCGAGCTTGCGGAAAGCGCGTCGTTGCAACGGACCATCGACGTGGTGGAGGAGTTCAACACGCGCGTCCAGCAGATCCCCGGCGTGGAATCGGTTTCCAGCTCCACGGGCGCGTCTTCCGTGAACGGCACGGGCGAGAACTACGGCGGCTCGCTCATCCGCCTGAAGCACTGGGACCAGCGCAAGGCGCCCGAGCTGCAGATCGAGGCCGTCATGGCCGAGATCGAAAAGCGCACGGCGGACATCTACGCCGCGAAGATCACGCTCTTCACGCCGCCCGCCATCCGCGGGCTGGGAGCGCTCGGCGGCGTGGGCTTCTGGGTGTGCAGCGTGGGCGAGTTCTCGTCGCAGGACCTGGCCGCGACGATGAGCCGCGTCCTGGAGAACGTGAAGCGCGACCTCAAGACGGAGCGCTGCGCCGTGGGCTTCAACGCGAACACGCCCCAGCTCTACCTCGACCTCGACCGCAAGAAGGCCGAATCCCTGGGCGTGACCGCAAAGACGATCTTCTCCACGCTCCAGAACAAGCTCGCCTCGTTCTACGTGAACGACTTCAACATGAAGGGCGGCAGCTACGAGGTGATCGTGCAGAGCCAGGCGGACTACCGCTCCACGGTGAAGGACATCATGGAGATACGCTTCCCCGGCGCCAACGGCGGCATGGTGCCGCTCGCGGCGATCGGCAAGATCCGCTATTCCGTCGGCCCGCGCGAGGTGAAGCGCTTCAACAAGATGCAGGGCGCGTGGATCAACATCCAGACGCCGCCCGGCATGACGAACCTGGAGGTCCTCGACTACGCCGAGAAGATGGAGCTTCCCCCGGAATGCCACATCGAGTACAGCGGCATCGCGCGCCAGGAGAAGGACAACCGGGGACAGATTCTCTGGCTGATGGCGCTCGCCACCTTCTTTGCCTACCTGTTCCTCGTGGCGCAGTACGAGAGCTGGACGATCCCGGTGCCGGTGATGCTCTCGGTGGCGGTGGCGCTCTGCGGCGCGCTGGGCGGGCTGCTTCTCACGGACACGGCGTTGAGCATCTACGCGCAGCTCGGTCTCGTGATGCTGATCGGCCTCGCGGCGAAGAACGCGATCCTCATGGTCGAGTTCGCGATGCGCGAACGCGAGCGCGGCCTGCCGGCGTACGAAGCGGCGATGAACGGCGCAAACCTGCGCTACCGCGCCGTGATGATGACGGCGTGGAGCTTTCTTTTCGGCGTGTTCCCGCTCGTGCGGGCGACGGGCGCGGGCGCGAACGCGCAGCGCGCGATCGGCATCACCACGTTCAGCGGCATGCTCGCCGCCACGCTCGTGGGGATCATCTTCGTGCCGGCGCTCTACTGCGTGTTCCAGCGCCTGCGCGAGACGCTGAAGCGCTGGTTTGGAAAAGACAAGGAGGCGACGGCATGACGGTTCAACTTTCGCTGGAGCTCGTGGGGCGGCTCGTCCTCGCGGGCGCGCTCGGGGCGCTCATCGGCGCCGAGCGCGAGTACCGCGCCAAGACAGCCGGCACGCGTACCCACTTTCTGGTGGCGCTCGGCAGCGCGCTCCTGATGATCGTCTCGCAGTACGGGTTCATGGATCCCGCCGTGGCGGGGACGCATTCGGCGGACGCGTCGCGCGTGGCGGCGCAGATCGTGAGCGGCATCGGCTTCATCGGCGCGGGCACGATCCTCGTGCAAAAACATGCCGTCCACGGCCTCACCACCGCCGCCGGCATGTGGGTGGCGGCGGGAATCGGCATGGCCTCCGCCGCCGGGCTCTACGTGATCTCGCTCTCGGCCACCGTCCTCTCGCTCGTCGGCCTTGAGCTCTTCGGTCTCATCCACTTCCGCCGCCGGAGGGGAAGGGGCGAGCAGGCATGAGCGCGATGTTGCATGTGGTGGCCACGCCGATCGGAAACCTGGGAGACCTCAGTCCGCGTGCGGCGGAGGCGTTCCGCAGCGCATCGTTGATCGCGTGCGAGGATACGCGCCGCACGTGGCAGCTGCTTGCGCACCTCGGCATCCCGCGCCCGGAGATGGTCAGCTACCGGCAGGGCAACGAGGAGCGCGTGACCGAGATCGTGACGGCGGCGGTGCTCGCCGGCCGCGAGGTCGTCCTCGCCTCGGATGGCGGCTACCCGGCGATTTCCGACCCCGGCTACCGGCTCGTGCGCACGTGCGCGAAGGAGAACGTGCCGTTCGAGGTGATTCCTGGCGCGAGCGCCGTGAACGTGGCGTTGATCATGAGCGGACTCTCCACCAGCTCGTTCACGTTCCGCGGCTTTCCGCCGCGTGGGCCGGGCGCGCTCCGCAACTGGTTCGCAGAAGATGCCGACAAGGAACATACCCTTGTCGCATACGAGAGTCCGTTTCGCATCGGCGCGACGCTCCAGGCCGCCTACGAGGTCCTGGGCGACAGGGAGGCTGCCGTCTGCATCGAGCTGACCAAGCTGCACGAACGCGTGGAACGCGGCTATCTTTCCGACCTCGCGGCGAAGTTCAAGGACGCGAAGGTGAAGGGCGAGGTGGCTTTCGTGATCGCCGGCAACAACCCGAAGTTCGCGCGGTCATTGACCCTGCCGCCGCAAAACTGCTAAACTATCGCCACGACAACGGAGACGAACATGAACTACTTTCTCGCAATCGACATCGGGGCGTCGTCGGGACGCCATATCCTGGGACATGTCGAGGACGGCAAGATCGTCCTCGAGGAGATGTACCGCTTCGACAATTCCCAAATCCGCAAGGACGGCCACGACTGCTGGGACATGGCCGCGCTCTCCCGCGCCGTCCTCGCCGGTCTCAAGGCTTGCAAGGACGCCGGCAAGGTTCCATCCACCATCGGCATCGATACCTGGGGCGTCGATTTTGTGCTCCTCGACGGCAACGGCATCCCGTGTTCCGACATGGTGGCCTACCGCGACGCGCGCACGGAGGGCGCGGACGCGCTCGTGGACGCGGCGATCTCCGCCGACGAGCTTTACGCCCGCTGCGGCATCCAGAAGATGCTCTTCAACACCATCTACCAGCTCGCGGCGCTCAAGAAGGAGCACCCCGAGCAGATCGAGAAGGCGCAACGCCTCCTGATGGTGCCGGAGTACCTGAACTTCGTGCTCACGGGCAAGATGGCGAACGAATACACGAACGCCACGACGGGCAACCTCGTCAACGCGCGCGCGAAGGACTGGGACTGGGAAGTGATCGACAAGCTCGGCCTCCCTCGCCGCATCTTCGGCAAGCTCGAGATGCCTGGCACGCCGCTGGGCGGACTGACGCCGGCCGTGCAGGCCGAGGTGGGCTTCGACGCGCAGGTCGTCCTGCCCGCCACGCACGACACCGGCAGCGCCTTCCTCGCCGTCCCGGCGCGCGACGACAAGGCCGTCTACATCTCCAGCGGCACCTGGTCGCTCCTCGGCGTGGAGAACGCCGAGCCGATCACCACGCCCGAGGCGAAGGCGGCGAACTTCACGAACGAAGGCGGCGCGTGGCATCGCTTCCGCTTCCTCAAGAACATCATGGGCCTCTGGATGATCCAGTCCATCCGCCGCGAACTGAACGGCGTGGACTATGTGGAAGGCAAGGAAAAGGCGGCGTCCTGGACGCTCGCCGACTACGAGAAAGGGCGGAAGTACTCCTTCGCCGACCTCGAGAACGCGGCCAAGGCGGCCTCGGCGTTCGCGGGCCGCGTGAACGCCAACGATACGCGCTTCTTCTCGCCGGACTCGATGATCGCCGAGGTGCTTGCGGCGGCGGACGTGAAGCCCGCCACCGTGGGCGAGCTGATGCAGTGCGTCTACGCGTCCCTCGCGGACTGCTACGCGAAGATGATCCGAAACCTCTCGAGTCTCACGGGCAAGACGTATACCTCCGTCAACATCGTCGGCGGGGGTTCGAAGGACGGCTATCTCAACAAGCTGACGGCCGAGGCGACTGGACTTGAGGTGTTCGCGGGCCCCACGGAAGGTACCGCCATCGGCAACCTCGTGGTCCAGTTCATCGCCGCGAGCGTGTTCAAGGACCTTGCGGATGCCCGCGCGGCCATCGCCCGCAGCTTTGACGTCAAGCGCGTCGAACTGATATAATCGCGTAACTGTTAGAAACCATGCCTGATCAAGAAGGAGTTCTCATGACGATCAAGAAACTTGTTGCAGTTGCGCTGTGCGCGGCCATGGGATGCGGTCTTGCCGGATGTTTTTCCGCGTCAATCGACGAAGGGAGTCCGAAGCCCGTAGAAAATGTTTCCGTGACGCTTGCCCAGGGGCGCACGCTTTCCAGCGCCATCATGGCCGCGGCGACGCGGCGGCGGTGGCTTCCGCAGGAACAGACTGGCGGCACGATTCGCTGCACGCTCAGTCAACGTGAGCACCTGGTGGTGGTCGATGTCGTTCCGAACGGCTCAAATGCCTTCTCGATCCGTTTCGTCCAGAGTAACATCCCGGTTCGCAAGTACGACCAGTGGGTCAACAATCTGAGCCGTGAGATCGTGTTTCAGGCGTCACGCTAACCAGCAGCGCTGGGCCTGTAGGGGAAATCGTTGGGAATCGGCGCCTCGAAGGCGAGCGGCGCGCGCGTGACGGGGTGCTTCAGTTCCAGCTTCCAGGCGTGGAGCATCTGGCGGGTCGGTTGCGGCTGCAGCTGGCGATCCCAGCCGGGGCGGCCGTAGACGGCATCGCCGACGATTGGGCAGCCGAGCGAGGCCATGTGGACGCGGATCTGGTGCGTACGGCCGGTCTCGATCACGCATTCGACGAGCGAATACCGCCCGGCAGACAGCGTACGGTAGTTTGTGACGGCGATTTTCCCGTTCCTTTCCACGATTGCCATCTTCTTGCGGTCCCACGGGCAGCGCCCGATCAGATTCTCGATGTGTCCTTCGGCGGGCACGGGCGTACCGTGGACGAGCGCGAGATAGGTCTTGCGGATTTGGACGTGCGAGGCGAACTCTTTCGTGAGCGTTCGCATGGCGGCTTCCGTCTTGGCCACGATCAGAAGACCGGAAGTGTCTTGGTCGAGCCGATGGACGATTCCCGGCCGCGCGACGCCGCCGATGCCTTCCAGGTCCGGGCAGTGGTGGAGAAGGGCGTTCACGAGCGTACCGTCGAGGTGCCCGGGCGCGGGGTGGACGACGAGTCCGGCGGGCTTGTCGACGACGATGACATGCTCGTCTTCGAAAACGATGTTCAGCGGGATGTCTTCGGGCTGCGGCTCGGCGGGGACGGGCGGGGGAACGGCGAGCGTGACGACGTCGCCGGGCTCGACCTTGCTGGCGGCGCGGACGACGATCGTTCCGTTCACGCGCATCCGTTCCGCGCGGATTAGGCCTTGGACACGGGAGCGCGAGAAACCCTCGCACTGCGTCGCGAGCCAGGCGTCCAGCCGTGCGCCGATTCCCTCGGGCGGCACGACGAACGAGCGGATGTCATCGGTCTCTACCAAAACCACCATTCTCCCCAGTAGATGACGTGGAGACCGAGTGCCAGGTTGGTGACGACGTGCGCCACGATGGCGGAACCGAGGCCGAAGCGGATGGCGAGGAGTCCGTAGGCCGCGCCGGCGAGGGCGGCGACGACGGGGCGATCGTGCTCGAGCGTGAAAAGGAATATCATCCAGAGGAACGACGAGAGGTCGAACCGGGAGAGCGGCACGGTGCGGAAGTCGGCGGACTGCAGGCGGCGATAGAGGAACGAGCGGAAAAACACTTCCTCCACCGGCGCGATGACGAAGGCGCTGCCGACGAGCTTCGCGAGCGTGAGCGGCCAGCCGCAGACGGACGGCTCGTAGGGCGAGGGGCCAGGCGCGGGCGGTGGCTCGCCGATGGGCAGCTCCAGCCATGTGCGATACCAGGTGGAATATTCGGGGGCGATCCACAGGGCGCAAACGGCCAGGCCGCCGATCAGGCCGGCAAGGACGCCGCGCCATGGGAACCGGCACGGGGCTTTCAGCGCGAGCAGGCATGCCAGGCCGACGACGGCTGTCGCGCCGGTGCGTATGGCATAGCCGACCGCCGTCGTCGGCAGCAGCATCTGCAGCGCGATCCACGTCACGAACGGCGCGGCATACAGGACGGCCTCTTTCAGTTCTCGTTTCACGTCGCGCATTGTACCATAAATTGGCTTATGCTATAATGCCGCCATGAACTATTCCGCCATCAGGACATGCGACGTGGCAAACGGACCTGGCGTGCGAGTTTCCCTCTTCGTGAGCGGGTGTACGCACTGTTGTCCCGGCTGCTTCAACCCGGACACGTGGGATTTCGGCGCGGGCGAGCCGTGGACCGACGCGGTGCAGGAGAAGCTGCTCGCCGATTGCGAGCCGGACTGGATACAGGGCCTTTCGCTTCTGGGCGGCGAGCCGTTCGAGCCTGACAACCAGAGTGCGCTCCTGCCGCTCTTGCGCGCCTTCCGCGCGCGTTTCCCCAAAAAGGACGTGTGGGCCTGGACGGGATGCGTCTACGAGAACGACCTCTTGAAGGAGAGCCCGTGGCGGTGCGAGGCGACGGACGAGATGCTGTCGCTGATCGATACGCTCGTGGACGGCCCGTTCATCGAGGATCAGAAGGACATCACGCTCGTCTTCCGCGGTTCCTCCAACCAGCGCATCCTCGACCTGAAGAACCTGAAAGGATAACGGAACATGAAAAGAACAGTCTTTCTGCTCGTCGCATGCGGCACATTCGCGCTCATCGCTCGGGAATGGCCGGGATTCTCTGTCGGCATGGGCATGGGCGGCTGGCTCACGAACTACAAGCGGTTCAACGTGCTGCCCGAGAACAAGCGCCTCGACATCACGAAGGGCGATCTCGCCCACTTCGACACGTACATCACCGAGGGCGACGTGGCGCGCGTCAAGATGTGGGGCTTCGACCACATCCGCCTCGGCTTCGATCAGATTGTGCTTGAGGAGGCTCCCGGCAAATACCGCGAGCGGACGATGCGGAAGCTGGATGAGTTCGTCGGCTGGTGCCGTACGCACAAGATCAACGCTGTCCTCAACCTTCACAAGGCGATCGGCAACTACTGCGACATCCCCGAAAAGACGCAGCTCCTGGATTCGCCTGAGCTGCAGGACCGTTTCGTGGCGCTCTGGCTGGAGATCGAGCGCCGTCTCCATGGCGCGCCGGAGGTTGCCTTCGAGCTGTTGAACGAGGTGCGCGACGTCGATCCCGCCAAGTGGAACAACCTCGCGGACCGGACGCTCAAGGCGATCCGTGCGGTGAACCCCGACCGCTGGGTGGTGATCGGCTCCACGTGCTGGAACTCGCCAGACAAGCTTGCTGTCCTGCAGACGTGGGACGACCCGCGCGTCGTCTACACGTTCCACATGTACGCCCCGCACCACTTTACGCACCAGCGTGGCGTGCTGCAGGCGGGCCCGCTCTATCAGAACGACGAGGTGCCGTATCCCGGCACGGCCTTCGTGCGCAAGGCACTGAAGCCGGCCGTCGACTGGGCGGCGGCCCATCCCGACAAGATTCTCTGGAACGGCGAGTTCGGCACGATCCGCCACATGAACCCGATGGCGCGCGCGGACTACATGCGCGACGTGGTGGCGGTCTGCAAGGAGGCCGGTATCCCCTGGAGCGTGTGGAACTACCTCTCCACGCCCAACGACGGCAACCGCTTCTCGCTCGTGGACGACGTGACGCGCGACTTCCTCACGGACGACCTGCAGCTCGCCTGCCTCGGGAAGGGTGATGCGGCCGCGCGCGGCGAGCTGAAGTACATGGCTTTCAACATCTGGGGCAACTACTTCGGCAACCCCGTGTGCGAGCGCGACCTCAAGCAGGTGGGGTACGTGTTGCGCAACGCGCCGGATCTCGTGGGCATGCAGGAGGCGATGCCGGAGTTCTGGAGCTCGCGTCTCTTCGCGAAGCTGGGCGCGGACTACGGGATCGTGCGCAGCGAGGGGAATCCCAAGATGGAATACAATCCGCTCCTCTGGCGAAAGAGCCGTCTCGAACTCATCGAGGGCGGCACGCACGTCTACGCCGACAACCCCGAAGGCTCGAAGGGCTTCGGATGGGGCGTGTTCCGCGACAAGGCGACCGGCCGCACGTTCATCTCCTACTCCACGCACCTCTGGTGGAAATGGAAAAAGCCGGAAGACCAGGCGATGCGCGTACGGAACGCGCGCGAGCTGCTCGCGAAGATGGACGAGCTCCAGAAGAAGTACAACTGCCCCGTGGTGGGCGGCGGCGACCTGAACTGTACGCGCGCGCACGTGGAGAAGGGGCTTCTGACGCCGCTTCCCGACTGGGAGAAGGCCGGCTACGCGGACGCGCAGTACACGGTCCCCGGCGCCTCGCGGTATTCCTCCAACCACGGCGACCCGCGCCGCGACGCGCTCGGCAACTATCGCGGCTGGATCCGTCCGGAGGCGGGCGATCCGAAGAACTCGCTCGACCACGTGCACTACACGACGAACGGCGTGATGCCGGTCGCGCTTGTCGTCGACCGGGCGCAGGACGCGCTAGAGGTCTCCGACCACTCGCCCGTGATCTTCACGTTTCGCCTTGCCGACTGACGGCCGGATTTCGGAAATCGGCAACTGGAGGTTTCGTCCATGAGAATGAACAGAAGGGATTTTCTCTCCAATTCTCTGGCGACGGCAGCCTTGGGCGTCGTCGGCGGATGCGCGACGGTCGGGGACGCGGTCGGATGCGTCTACCCCGGATGGAAGCCCGGCGAGCTGGACATCCACTTTATCCATACGGGCACGTCCGAGAACACGTTCATGATCTTCCCGGACGGGACCACGATGCTGCTCGACTGCGGGCACGTGAAGAAACGGAAACCGGGATATGCCGAGGCGCTTCCGCCGATGCCCTCGGGCGAACGTCGGGCCGGCGAGTGGGTGGGCCGCTACATCAAGCGCCTGATCCCGCAGCACGAGATCGACTACCTCATGGTCTCGCACTGGCATTCCGACCATTTTGCCGGAATCCCCGACGTGGCGGAGTCGTTCCGCTTCCTGAACTACTACGACCACCAGTATCCGAATGTAGGGAAATACAGGCGGGACGTGGATGACGAGGACTTTGACGTCTTTCAGAAATGGCTGGAGCCCGCGGTGAAGGCCGGCATGACGCGCGAGCCGTTCAGGGTCGGCGCCAAGGACCAGATCCGTCTGCAGCATGATCCGACGGGCTACTACAGGCGCGTGTTCGAGATACGCAATCTTGCGGCGAACGGCGTAATGTGGGACGGGAGGAAAAATCTCATTGACGTGGCGGGCGAGCACGTGAAGCAGACCGGACAGAAGTACATCAATGAAAATCCCCTCTCGTCGGCGATCCGCATCCGCTATGGCGGCTTCACCTATTTCACGGGCGGCGACCTGGAAGGGGAGTTTGTGGGCGCGGACGGAAAGAAGTCCAGTTACGAGGAGCGCGTGGGCGAGGTAGTGGGCCCCGTCTGCGTCTGCAAGACGAACCACCACGCCTTTTTCCCTTCGATGCGCGATGCGTTCGTCAAGTCGACGAAGCCGCAGCTCTTCCTGTCGAGCGCCTGGAGCCCGAACCAGCAGAACCCCCTCTCGCTCGGCCGCATGACGGCGCCGGAAAACTACGCGGGCGGCGCAAACCCCATTCGGCCCGTGGTCGCGTACGGCGCCATACCGGAGTTCAGAAAGCGACAGTTCGACCAACTCGGCTTGTCCGGATTCCTCGCGCCGGAGGGACACGCCGTCGTCAAGGTCAACCCCGGCGGGTTCGCCTTCAAGCTGTACACGCTTACGGCGCAGGACGAGTCCATGCGCATCGTCGGCGTCCGGGATTTCCTCTGTTGCTGATCTCGGAAGCGATTAATGAAGCATGCCGCGAAAATAGGAATTCTTGTCGTAACCGTTGCATGGTCGTGCGCCGGTCTGGCGGCGGAGAGTCGCATCGTGTTCACGAAGCCTAGCCAGCGCTGGCTGTGGGGCGGGTTCGGCTTCCACAACTCCGAGGCTACGATGACGCCTCTCATGTCAGACGAGTTCCGCGACCAGCGCGTCCTCAAGACGTTCCATGAGATATCGCCGACATACGCCCGCGTCTTCGCCGGCTACTGGGACTGGACGCGCGAGGCGATGGACCGCTTCGCCGACTACTACGACGCCACCTTCCGCCGGGCCGGGACCACGCTCTACCTCGTGCCTGGGCGCATGCCCGTGATCACGGACAACTTCAAGGCGTCGGAATACTGCGAGGCCGTGGCGACGCGTTTGGAATACCTGGTGCGCGAGAGGAAGTGCACCAAGATCCGCTACTACTGCCTCTCGAACGAGCTGTCCGTGGGGCCGACCTACGCCTGGTTCGCCCGGCACCTGGACCTCTACGCGGAGATCACCCGCGAGATGCAGCGCGCGTTCATGCGCCACGGGCTCGACATCGGCCTCCAGACGCCCGATTCGTCCGGCTATTCGCGCATGGGCGACGTCGACTGGGCGATCACCAACATCAACGAGCAGACGGACACCTACTGCTGGCATCTCTACGAGCGCGCGCTCGAGCCGGGCGACCCCGCCCTCTACGACAAGCTCACGGAGGCGTTGCGCGAACTCGTCGGCAAGGCCCTGCGCAAGGAGAAGCGCCTGTCCCTCGGCGAGTTCGGCTTCACCGGAAAGATCATGCCGTACGGGCAGGGCATGATGCGCGACGATGCGCACGCAGCCTTCCGCCATCCCGGAAGCGAGTTCGCCCGGCGCGCCGCGATTTCCCGCGCGGAGATGGGGCTCGCCGCGCTCAACGCCGGCGCGGTGAGCGCCGTGTCCTGGACGATGGTCGACTACCCCGATCCTTTCCTGCGCGAGGACGGCGACACGCCGGAGGAGAAGGCCCGGTATGACGTGGCGCGCTTCTCCGGATTCGGGCTTGACGTCCGCTACAACAAGAACGGCCTCTTCCGCTGGTGCGACGACGACCGCGATTATTCCTCCTATCCCGACCTCTACACGATGGGCTATCTCGCGAAACTGTTCCGGAAGGGCGCGCGGGTGTTGCCATGGACGACGGATGACGACACGCTCCGCGCCGGCGGCGTCACGAATCCGAACGGATCCGTCTCCTTTGCCGTGGTCAACTGGGGCGACGCGAAGAAGGTCACGCTCGCATTTCCGCTGGCGCCGACGCGTCCGCTCCGCGTTTATGAGTACGATTCGGAACATCCGCCCATCAACGCGTTCAACGACCTGCAGCCCGCAAAGGGCACCGTGACGGCGGTGGACGGAGCCGTGACGGTTGCGGTTCCGGCGAAGTCGATGACGTTTCTCACGACCGACTACGAAGACCGGGTGCCGGCTGCGGTTGTAAACGGCCGCATTGCGAATGGCGTTCTTTCCTGGACGGCCAGCAAAGAGCCCGAACACTGCTACTACCGTGTGTATAGGGACGGTACGCAAATCGCCTCGACGGTGGCGACCAGCCTTCCCGTGCCGGGGGGCGTTGAAGGCGACTTGGCACGCTTTTCAGTGAAGAGCGTAGACAAATGGGGCAATGTGGGGAAGTAAAGGCCGGACTACCTTCAGGCGAACAGGGTCGTGTCGGCTGATGCGCGGACGTGCGTCCCTTCCTACGGGTTGTGGTATACTATTGTCTCCTTTGAGGCAACAACCATGTTTCCGCAGTTAAAATATACGAAAGAACAGATCGAGGCCTACTTTGCGCAGGTGACGCCCGAGATGGTGCAGACGACGCTCGGGCGCGGCAAGCTGAGCTTCTTCGACCTCTTGAACCTCATCTCCCCGGCGGCGTACCCGTTCATGGACGCGATGCGCGTGCGGGCGCAGAAGGCGCGCCGTCGCTACTACGGCAAGACGGTGAGCGTCTACGCGCCGCTCTACATCGGCAATACGTGCGTAAACTCCTGCCGCTACTGCGATTTCCGGATCCAGCACACGGGAACCGTGCGCCGCAACCTCTCGCTTGACGAGATCCGCCGCGAGGCCGAAGCCATCCGCGCCAACGGCATTGATTCCCTGCTCGTGGTGGCTGGTGAGGACCCGCGCGTCAACACCGTCGAACACCTCGCCGAGGTGGGGCGTCTTCTGAAGACGATGTTTTCCTACCTCGCGCTGGAGGTGGCGCCGCAGACCGAGGACGCCTATCGTGCGCTCTTCGCCGCCGGCTACGAGGGCCTCACCTGCTTCCAGGAGACCTACGACCAGGAGCGCTACAAGTTCTTCCATCCCGCCGGCCCGAAGAGCAACTACGAGAACCGGCTCTGGACGCAGCTGCGCGCGGGGCGCGCGGGTTTCCGCACACTCGGCATCGCCTTCCTGCTGGGGCTCGTGCCGTGGCGGACCGAGGCCGCCTCGCTCGCCGCCCACGCCTGGTACCTGATGAAGGAGTGCTACCAGTCGAAGATCCAGTTCGCGTTCCCGCGCTTCTGTCCCACCGAAGGCGGTTTCCAGCCCGAGTTTCCCGTGGACGACCGCGACCTCGACCTGATGATGCTCGCCTTCCGCATCGCCTTCCCCGAATGCTGCATGACCGTCTCCACGCGCGAGGCGCCGGCCTTCCGCGACTACATTGTGCAGGTGGCGGCGGACAACATGAGCGCCGGCTCGCGCGTGACGCCCGGCGGCTACGCCGTGCTGGCGGACAAGGACGTGGCGCAGTTCACGCTCACGGACGGTCGCGCACCGGACGATGTCTACGCCGCCATCCGCGCCAACGGGCAGGAAGTCGTCTTCAAGAACTGGGACAACCGCATCTGAGGAGGTCCATGCGTCAGCGCAGCGTCCTTCTCCTGATTTCTCCCGCCTACCCGCCCCGCCTGCAGGGCATCGCTCGCTTCGCGCGCACGCACGGGTGGCATCTGATGATCGAGGACCGCCTTGCGCGCCTTCCGCGTGGCTGGACGGGTGACGGCGCGCTCGTGACGCTCCGCGCGAACGAGGAGACGGTGGAGTACGTGCGCCAGCTGCGTCGCCGTCGCATCCCTGTGGTGGACCTTACGTTCCAGCGGCCCGACGTGCGTATCCCGCGTGTCACGGGAGACCATGCCGCCGCCGGACGTGCCGCCGCCGAACATTTCCTTGGGCGGCACTTCCGCCATGCGGCCTGGTACTCAACCATTTGGACGCATGTCCACGCGCTCCGTTACGGAGGATTCGCGTCCGCCTGGCCTGGCGAACCGCCGCTCAAGTGGGTGCTGGCGGAAAAGACGACTTCCGAGACGTTTGACGACTGGCGGCTCTTTACGCGTCTCCTCGGCCAGGCGCTCCGCCAGGCGCCCAAGCCGCTCGCGGTACTCACCTACGATGACGCAGACGCCGCGCGCGTCCTCTCCGCTTGCCTTGCGGCCAACATCTCCGTGCCGGAGGAGGTTGCCGTCATGGGCATCGGGGACGACACGGTGATCTGCGAGAACCAGGCCGTGCCGCTCTCGTCCGTAGGACACGATCTCGAGCGGGCCGCCTATGAAGGCGCGGCGTTGCTGGAGCGCCTCATGGACGGCGCGCTGCCGCCCGCCGAGCCGATCCTCATCCCGCCGAAGGGCGTCGTGGCACGGCAGTCGACGGACGTGGTGGCCGTGTCCGACCCGACCGTCCGTCGCGCGCTTCTGCACGTGAAGGAGCATCTGGCGGATACCTTTGGCGCGGCGCAGCTCGCGGATGTGCTCGGCGTTCCGCGTGTGCGGCTGGACCGCCTTTTCGCCGTGCAGTTGGGGCATTCTGTGGGTACCGAGGTCCTGCGCGAGCGCCTGGCTCGCGCGAAGCTTCTGCTTGCCAACGGCGACGAGCCGATCGCCGCCGTGGCGCGCGCCACGGGCTTCTGCAACTCCGGCTATCTGGCGGCGGTCTTCAAAAAGGCCTTTGGTTGCACGCCTCGCGCCTTCCGCCGCAGATGCGGCGCGTAAGCAAACTACGTTCAATCATCCCCAATTTTCAAACGGGTGATTTTTGAATTTGCCTGTAGACATTGTGAGAAGTTGGATTTGACAGGCCGTTTGAACTGAAATCGATCCGTAAAAAGAGGAGTCGCGGACATTGTGGCGGCCGTATCGGCCGAGACGACACGACCTCCACGCCGTACTTTTGAAAATCCGCACCCAACCTGTCGCTGTTGCCTAGCGTCTTATTTATGTTGAGGTATAAGTTAGTTCTATGAGCGTATTTGAAGACATACATAACGATTTGGAACGGGGTGCAGCCCGTCTTGTGGCGGAGTATCGCGAGCGGCTGGTCAAAGATGCATACGCTCTCTGCGGAAAACCTTCTGAAGCCGGTGCCAGACGCCGCGATCACGCGCGACATGGAGGGAGTGAAGCGCGTGGGCATCAGCGGGTTCTTCATCTACGGCGGCATCGTGACGGGGAAGGGCTGGTTGTCGCGCGCGAAGTGGACGTTGCACGAGGCGAACCGGTTGGGCCTTGATGGCATCGTGATGATCGGCGCGGCGGGATGCGGCCCGCACCGGCGGACAATATTCATGTTGCCAATTCCCGTCTAAAGATGATAATATGCGCAATATTACAATTTGAGGAGCAGTGTACCATGAAGAAAAGAGCGATTGTTTTGGTGGTTCTTTCGGCGTGCGTGTGCGCGGGCGTGTGCGGCGCGCGCGCGGACGACGTGCCCGGCTTTCTGCCGGAGACGGTGGTGATCGCGCCCGGGGACGGCGTGGCGACGAACGTGGCCGAGGCGTTGTCCGGATTGTACAACGTGCAGGTCAACGACGGCGCGACGGGCGGCGGCATCGTGACGCTCTCCAACTCGTTCAATTCCTACCTCGGCGGCACCTACGTCAAGAGCGGCACGCTCGTGGCGGACGCGATCGGCACCTGGGGCGCGGCGTCGTCCATCGGCACGGCGGCCGGCGTGACGAACGCCCTCGTGATCGGCAACGGCACGCTGCGCTACACGGGGCCGGACGCGTCCACCGACCGCGACGTGCTGATCCTGATGCCGGCGGGCGCGGAGAAGCACGCCGGCGTGCTGGACCTCGAGCACGACCTCACGTTCTCCGGACGCTTCTCGGCGGTGAACGGCTGCCTGATCAAGAAGGGACCGGGCACGATGACCATCGCCTCGCCCGCCACGATCGCGGGATGCCGGAACTCCTTCTACGGCGGCACACTGGGAGACATCAACCAAGTGCCGGACATCGGCGCCAACGGCGACGGCGCGACGGTCGGCATCAGCGGCTTTATCATCATGGACGGCCGCGTCGTCATCGACACGCCGGACACCGTGACGAACAATTTCGGCAGCAGCGAGGTCGTCGTGGGCCGGAACAGCACCACGGCTGCCGGAGCCGAGACGGCCGCCCACTTGGACGTTTTCGGCGGGCACAACGAACTCGGTAACTTCCTGGCGATCGGACGCGCGAACGGCAACACCACCACCGCGCCGGCCGGCCTCTCATCCACGGTCAACATCTACGGCGGCTATACCTGGGCGGACAACATCTCGATGGGGTACACCATCAGCGACGCGAACGTGACGGCGAAACCCGTGCTGAACGTCTATGGCGGCGAGTTGTGCGCCAATTACCTGCGTCTCTGCGACCATCCCTCGAAAGGATACGTCACGGTGAACGTCAGCGGCGGCATCCTGCGCTCCACCGGCGACTACACCGGGGGCAACAACACCGCAGGCGGCACGATTTACATCAATGTCAGCACGAACGGTCTCTTTCAGTGCGACAAAAACTTCAATTTCTTCAAGGGCGGTTCTGGTAGCACCGGTATCGTGCGGATCTTCGACGGCGGCACCCTGCAGGCGAACAACTTCAACTGCGACGGTACCGGCACGGCACGCATCGAGGCGGACGGCGGCGTCATCAAGCCCAACGGAACCATCAACGCGAGGATCGTCACCGCCCTCGGCGAGAAGGGTTTGACGATCAACGCGCGGGGCAACACCACGTGGAACGGCGCCATCCAGACGCTCTCCGGCGTGGCGCAGGACGGCGGCCTCACTGTTACCGGCGGCAAGACGGTGACGTTCGCGGGCAATCTCACGTTCACCGGCCCGATCACCTGCTCGGACGGTTCGCAGCTCCTTTTCAGCGGCAAAGTGCCCGCCGGCCCTGTCTGCGCGCTCGGCTCGGGCATCCTGCGCAGCACCGTCGCCGCCACGCTCCCCAGCGTGACGAACGGCGCGGCCGCGACGTTCGGGTTCACGCTCAGCAACGGCACGGTCAGCACCCTCACGCTGAACGACTGGTGTCCGCCCAACCGCCTGAGCGTCTATTTCGTGCCGAGCGGCGCGACCGATCCGGTCGCCACGCCGGGCACCTACGAGCTGCTGAAGTTCCCGGCGTCCGTGCCGTTCACCGCCTCGCAGGTGGTGCCGTTCGCCACGCCCGCCGGCGCGAGCTACACCTACGCGGTCGAGACGTCCGGCAACGTCAAGACGCTGAAGCTCACCGTCGCGGCATCCTCGACTCCCGCCACGGCCACGTGGACGAACGCGGCGGGCGGCGACTGGCAGACGGGCGCCAACTGGGACGGCGGCAGCGTGCCCGCGAGCGGCAGCTCCACCGTGGCCGCCTTCACCACGGCGGCGCAGGCCGGCGGCGCGACGGTCACGCTTGACTCCGCCTTCACCGTCGGCGGCGTGACGGTCGACTCCGCCGAACCGTACACCTTCGCGGGCACGGGCCCGCTCACGCTCGCCGGCGCGTACATGCCGACGTGGTCCACGCTCGCCGGGTCGCACGCGGTGACGCTTCCCCTCGGCGTCTCCGGCCCGGTCGCCTTCAACACCGTCGGCGGCGCGTCGCTTGCGCTCTCCGGCGCGATTGCGGGAGACGGAGGAGTCTGCGCGAACGACGGCGCGAGCGGCAGCGGCACGGTCGCGCTTTCCGGCGCGAACACATTCTCCGGCGCCTTCAGCCAGAAGAGCGGCACGGTCGTCGCGCCGTCCCTCGCCAACGCGGGCGCGGCGTCCTCCATCGGCGCCGGGCAGTCCTGGACGCTCGGGCGCGGCACCTTCCACTACACCGGGCCGGACGTGATGATCGACCGTCCGCTCTATCTCGACACCGGCGACGGTTTCCCCGTCAACCTGAAGCTGGACCACGACCTCACGCTGACGGCGCCGGTCACGCAGATCACGGGCGACCTCCTGAAGACCGGCCCCGGCACGCTCACGCTCGCGGGGCCTGGCCTCAACGTCATCGGGGATGCGTCTGGCGCCCACTGGCTGGGAGACCCGGCTCCGACATCGAACATGATAGACGAGAACGGCGAGCCGACGCGGTGGCATTGCGCCTTGCTGGTCGCCGACGGCAAGGTGCGCTGGGGCGTCCCCGGCCAGGTGGTGCGGATTCCCGCTGACGAAATCTGGGTTGGCTCGTACACCACCACGAAGGCGGGCGAGGAGACGACGGGCGAGCTGGAAATCACCGGCGGCGAGACGTACTTCCCGTCGCACCTCGTGATCGGGCGCAACAACGGCAACCCCACGACGATCGGCGGCGACGGCATCGCGCGTCCCACGGTGACGGTCCGCGACGGCCACGTCCACACCGAACACGTCATCATGACATACGACAACTTCTCCGGCACGTCGTCCAAGACACACGCCACGCTGAACATCCTCGGCGGCGTCTTCGACGTGCACGACCAGTTCCGCATGGGCAACCACAAGGGCGGCGGCTCCAAGTCGACGGTCAACGTCATGAACGGCGGGCAATTCCTCCACCGCAACGTGAAAGGCTACAACTTCCGCATGGGACAGGGCGGCGTCGAGAACGAGCTGAACGTCAGCGGCGCCGGCACGCTCTTCGAGGTGAAGGGCAACGTCGAGACGGGGCATAGCGGCAGCACGTCGACCGTCAACCTCTCGACCGGCGCCACCATCCGTTGCGCAGACATGACGACGAAGACCGGAACCAGCTACCTGAACTGGGACGGCGGCACGATCCAGCTCACGGGGAACGAACCGACGATCGACGCCTTCACGCAGATCCGCCTCGGCGCGAATCCGTGCGTGCTGGACGCGACGCTGCTCGACGGCGGTTCGCTCAACGTGAACGCCCAGATCGTCAGCGATCCCGCGCTGAACGGCGCGGACGACGGCGGCTTCCGCGTGCGCGGCTCCCAGGCGCGCGCCGTGTTCTTCCGGGGCTCCGCCGGCTCCTACACGTTCAAGGGGCCGATCGTCGTCGAGTCCGGCGCGGCGCTGGGCATCGGCGACATCGTCTTCACGACGCAGCCCGTCCGCCTGCAGGACGGCGCGATGCTCCGCGTGGGCGGCTGGGAGGCAACCAACCACGTGGCGAACCTCACGTTCGGCGAGAGCGCCTCCGACGTCACGCGCTACCTCGTCCACGGCTACGGCGGGATCAACTACGTCTGCATCCGCGACTCCCTCGCGGTCAACGGCACGCTGGAGTTCAACACCTACGAAAGCGGCACGAACGTCTATCCCGTGGTCGGCACGTACAGGCTGATGAGCGGACCGAAGGGCTGCTTCGACACGTCGAAGTACGCGATGGACGCGCGCTTCCCGCTCTTCGCCGCCTCCTTCGAGGTCGTGGCGCTGGACGCGTCCACCGACGAGCTGCGCCTCACGATCTCCCCGGCCGCATCGGCCGTCCACACCTGGCAGACGAACGGCGGCGGCGCCTGGGGCGCGGCGGCGAACTGGTCCAGCCTGCCGCTGGACGTGGCGGGCGACAAGGTTGTGTTCCCGAGCACGCTCACTGCGGACGCGGCGGTCACGGTGGGCGGCGCGCGCACCCTCGGCGTGCTCACCTCCGACTCCACGGCGGCGGTCACGCTCGCGGGCGGTTCGCTGACGATCGACAACGGCACGTACGTGGATCCGGAGATCCGGACCGTGGCGGGCGGTTCGCTCACGCTCCCTGCCGTCGCCTCCGAAAAGACGGTCAAGGTCAATCCCGCCGCCTCCGGCAGCGGAATCGTGACGCTGGGCGGAACGGTCGATGCGGCCAAGATGACGGTGAGCTCCGGCACGATTCAGGGCGCGCCCGCGCGGTTCGGCGACACGCCGCTTTCGCTCGGCGCGGCGACACTCCGCTTCACCGAGTCCGGCGTGTTCCGTGCCCCGCTGACACCCACGATCGCCTCCGGGCAGTCGCTTGTGGTGCGCGCCGAGGAGAATGCGGAAGTCTATATCGACAAGGCCTTCTCCAACAACGGCTCCTTTATCAAGACAGGCAAGGGCACGGTCATCTTGAACGGCGGCGGCACGATCAAGCTTTCGGGCGGCAACAAGGACGGGAACTCGGTGCCGACCTTCGCGGAAGGCGGCGACGCGCCGTCCACCGGCTATCCCGCCGGCATGATCCTGAACGGCAAGATGGTCTGGGGCCGCGAGGGCCAGACCGTCAACATCACAGGCGGCGAGTTCTGGATCGGCGCGCACGACTTCCTGAACGAGGACGGCACGCCGATGACCGGCGAGCTGGAGATCCTCGGCGGCAAGACCACCGCGACGGGCTACATCGTCGTGGGGCGCAGCCACGCCTCCTACGAAATCAACACGGTGCCGCTCCGTCCGACGCTCACGGTCCGCGGCGGCGACGTGACGGTGAAGCAGTTCATCCTGGGCTGGGACGGCAACGCGAAGATGAACCTCGTCGCCACGCTGAACGTGCATGACGGCGCGGTCTTCCGCTCCAACGGGCGCTTCGCCCTGGGCAACCACGGCAACGGGGGCCATGCCGACACGCTGGAGGCGGTCGTCAACCAGTACGGCGGCGAGATCCACGTGTCGGGCGACGAGAACCTGAACTTCGGCTACGTCGGCGGCGGCGCGCCCTCGGCGCGCGCGACGTACAACATGTACGGCGGCCTGACCGCTGTGGACGGCACGAGCAGGAAAGTGGTGCTAGGCCGCTACGGCGCGCGTTCCCGCCTGAACCTGCACGGCGGCGTGCTGAAGGCCGACGTCATCTCCACGGGGAATTTCCAGACGGGCTCGACGGCGGAGATCTTCTGGAACGGCGGCTGCTTCCGTCCGAGCGCGGGCAACCAGACGATTAAAGACCTCACGCTCAACATGGTTTCCACGAACGGCGCGAACGTCGACCTCTCGCTCCTTGATGCGGGCCAGAAGCTCACGTGGAACGTGCCGTTCACGCACGATCCCGCGCTGGCGGGCGAGGACGGTGGCCTCACGAAGACGGGCGCCGGCACGCTGGCGCTGGCGAAGGCCAACACGTTCACCGGCCTCGTGAAGGTTGAGGAGGGCGAGGTGCTCGCGCAGGTGGACGGCGCGGTGGCGCCCGGCGTGGAGCTGGGCGCGGATGCCGTGCTGAACGGCAACGCGCTCTCCCAGACGCTTGCGCGCATCAAGGGCACGGGCGCGTGCTCCAACGGCACGTTCCGCGTGACGGGAATCGTCGCGCCGGGCGCGGACGGACACGCGGCGGGCGCGCGCGTGTCCGTCACGGACCTGACGCTCGCGGCCGGCGCGTCGATCGTCTGCACGGCGACCGACACCGGCAGCGCCTGCGACCTCGTGAAGGTGACGGGCGACCTCGTGACGGAGGGACCGGTGACGGTGGACCTGGGGCGCGACGCCTCGAATCCGCTTGCGAAGACGTTTGCGGCGAAGGTCGCCGAGATCGACGGGACGGTCACGCTCGGCGGCCCATTGGGCGGCACGGGCTGCGGGATTCCCGGCTGCGTGGTTGTCGTCCGGCGCGAAGGCGACGGCATCTGGGCGCGGGTCATCTCCGGCGGCACGATGCTGATCGTCCGTTAGGCCGAAAAATGATGAACAGAAATACGGTCATACGACTCTACATGCGAGCCGTTCGGTTTTTCGTTGCCGTCCCGTTTCGCCTTCATGTGCGGCCGAAGAAATGATGGGGCAGACGATAGTTCAGGCATGAGGTTTTGACAATATGAAAAAATTATCCTTCTTGTATTTTGCGAGCGTCATGTTCGCGTCGCACGTGGCATTTGCCACGCTGTCTTTGGAGCAGGGCTTCGCAGACCCGCCGAAGGCGAACCGGCCGCAGGTGTGGTGGTGGTTCGACGCGACGGCGCCGGATGCCGCGATCACACGCGATCTGGAAGGTCTGAAACGCGTGGGCATCAGCGGGTTTCACATCTACGGCGGCAGCGTGACGGGGAAGGGCTGGTTGCCGCGCGCGAAATGGGCGTTGCACGAGGCGAACCGGCTGGGGCTGGAAGGCATCGTGATGATCGGCGCGGCGGGATGCGGGCACCGCGAGACGGACCCGCGCCACGCGCAGAAGGATCTGGTGTTCGCGGAGGCGCGATTGGAGATTCGCAACGGGCAAGATGTCCGTTGCCCCATCGTGGTTCTTCCGAAGAAGGGCGTGAAGGAGACGCCGAAAAACGCGGACGGCTCGCCGAAATACTACTGGGACGTCGCCGCGTTGGCCGTGCCGGACACGACGAACGACATACCGATCGCGGAAGTGCGCGACGTCTCGCGCTACCTGAATCGCGAGACGGACATGTTCGCGTGGCCGGACGCGCCCGAAGGGAAGTGGCGCATTTTCCGCGTGGGCTACGTGCCGAAGGTGTTCGGCTGGATGGGGTGCTACATCGACCACATGAGCAAGGAAGCGTTCGACGCGCATTGGGCGCGCGTGATGATGCCGCTCCTCGCGGCGCTCGCGCCGGACGAGCGGGCCGCCTTGAAGGGCGTGATGTGCGACAGCTGGGAGGCCGGCACCGTGAGCTGGACGGACACCTTCGCCGAAGAGTTTCGTCGCCGGCGCGGCTACGACATCCTGCCGTGGCTGCCCGCGAAGGCGGGTATGCGGCTTGTGTCCGCGCCCAAGCGGGCACGTTTCGTCCGCGACTTCAACGAGACCGTGAGCGAGCTGATCGCCGAGAACCACTACGCCTACCAGAAGGAGGTGGCGAACCGCCATGGGCTCATTTCGATCGCCGAGGCGGCGGGTCCGCACCAGCGCCAGGGCGACGTGCGGCGGATGCAGGGACGGTGCGACGTGGCGATGGGCGAGTTCTGGATGCCGAGCGGACATCGTCCGCTCCCGCCCCAGCGCTTCATGGTGCGCGACGCTGCGAACGCCGCGCACGTCTACGGCATGGGCGAGGTGCTGGCCGAGGCGTTCACCACGATCAACACGTACTGGATCGAGTCGCCCGCCACCATGAAGCCGTGCGCCGACCGTGCGTTCTGCGACGGCCTCACGCGCGTCTGCTACCACGGCATGAAGCTTTCGCCGTCGCTCACGGACAAGCCCGGCTTCATTCGCAACGTCGGCACGCACTACAACCCGCAGACGACGTGGTTCGACCAGTCGGATGCCTTCAACCTCTATCTGAGCCGCTGCTCGTGGATGCTCTCGCAGGGACGCTTCGCCGCCGACTGTCTCATCTACGCAGGCGACGCAGTGAACTTGTTCGCCGGGCTGAAGACGCCGTCGGACGGTCTGGGCGAGGGATTCGACTACGACATCTGCCCAACTGAACTGCTCCTTCAGGCGCGTGTGGCGGACGGGCAAATCGTGCTGCCAAGCGGGATGCGGTACCGTGTGCTGCTGCTCTCCGACCGCAATCCCAAGACGAACGAGCACATGCGTCCAGGGCCGAAGAAGTCTCTGAAGGAGTATCCGCGCGTGGGCCTTGCGGTGGGCGAGGCGGCGATGCTGAAGATGCGCGAGCTCGTGGAGGCGGGCGCGACGCTCGCGGGTCCGCGCCCGAGCGGCCCTACGAGCATGAACGATTCGAGCGAACGGTACCACGCCGCCGCCGACGTGCTGTGGGGCCCGCGCGGGCGCGGCGCAAGAACGCGCGCGACGCCGGTCGGCAAGGGCTGGGTGTTTCCGGGCCGTGTGGCGGCGCGCGCGCGCCTGACGCCCGACGTGACGTTCGCGGGCGCGCCGCTCGACTGGATTCACCGCACGTGCGCGGACGGCACCGACATCTACTTCATTTCGAACCAGAAGGAAGATGCCGTGAAGGTGACGGCGATCTTCCGCCAGCCGGACGGACGGCCGGTGGAGCTGTGGGACGCGGTGACGGGCGAGCGGGCGGTTGTGGGGACAGGCCCCAGCGTGGCGCTTGAGTTGCCGCCGTACGGTTCGAGGTTTGTGGTGTTTCGGTCGCAGCAAGCTGCGACCCTACCGGATGGTGGTTCGCCTGTTCAGCGGTCGCGCGGGAGCGCGACACTCTCGGGCCCGTGGCGGGTGGCGTTTGATCCTGTCTGGGGCGGGCCGGAGAAGCCAGTGGACTTCGTCGC
>CAMNLN010000012.1 GCA_946543025.1 uncultured Verrucomicrobiota bacterium | reverse complement strand
CCGCGGCACGATCGGCGTTCGTTTCCACTACTGATAAGGTGGTGGGCGCGGATGTTTCACAAGCTGATTACCAAATACGGGCTGGCAACGCATCTTGCGTTGCTGGCTTCTTTGCCTTGTGCGCTGATGCCGTTCGTGTCTGAGCGGGCTCTGGGAATCACGATTCTTTGGCTGAGCGCTCTTGCCGGCATGTGGCTCCTGGTCGAGCCGTCTATCCTCTCCGGCGAGCATCTTTCAAGTGCGCGTGGACGCGTCAGGCGCGCCTTGGTGCGCGATCCGATGTTTTGGTTCTTTCTTTTTGCGATCGGTTTTGCGGCGATTCGCTGGTTTAACGGGGGAATTGAGTTATGCTATGACTCGGAGCAGGGTTGGTCGGTCGCGCGATCGGCCGTAGATGTCCTCCCGGCTTCGGCCGGCGATTCGGGATTCTTGCCGTTCGCTGTGGCCGTGGGCATTGGCGTACTGTCGTTGGGCGTCCTGCATGGCCTTGGCCTCTCGGCCCGCATTTCCTTCGGGTTGGCGACCGGTTTTCTCTTTGGTATTGCCGGACTGGCTTGCGCGGTCCTTGTCTGCGTGGAGTCGAGATCGCTTTTGCAACTTGCGCTGCGGGGATTTCTCTCTCGTCCGCCTGTCGTTGTTCAGCCGTTTTACGGCACTTCCTACGGGCTGGCGCTGGCGTTGTCGATTGTCGTCGGTACGCAGGCTGAAGAACGCAGGTGGGCAGCCTCTCGGATATTCTTTTGCCTGGCCGTTGCCGGAAACTTGGCAGGATTGCTCTTTTTCGCTCCGCCCTTGCTGTCGATAGCCTATCTGGTTGTCATTGCCCTGTTCATGGTGTTTTCGCTAGTCCATCTGTCGCGCGTAGGGTCTGTCGGCGGAGTCGCCTATAGCCTCACGATGGTCATCTTCGGTGCGGCTTTGGCGGTTAGCCTTCTTCTTGCTGTTGCCCCAGAGGCCGTTACGAAAGCGAAGGCCGAAGGCATGAACCTGGTTGCCGCTTTTCCGGAAAACTATCGGGACGTGTCGGCGATCCTGACGCGCATCAGTCGGTTGATGTGGCAGGAGTCTCCCTGGCGCGGCGCGGGAGTCGGCGCGTTCAACCTTCAGGCCCAGTTCTTGGCCGAGAAGGCCGATTGGGCGATTTTGTCGTCGAAAGTTTCCGCTGCGTTGAGCGGATACTGGACGGTTCTGGCGGAACGCGGGATTCTCGGCTGCATCGTGTTGGCGAGCATGGGATGTCTATTCGCCTTCTCTTGGATCAAGAACCTGATTGGGGCCGTCTTCTATCTGCGTACGCGCGACGATGCGGATGTTTTCATCTTTGCCTGCCTGCCGATGGTTTGGACTGCGCCGATCGTTATTCCGCTTTTCTGTGCGGAAGCGTTTTTTTCACCTGTTTTCTCCTGTAGCGTCACGTTGTTTGCCGTTGTTGCAGTCATTGCCTTGTCGGCGGCATCGTTTCCTCGGAGCCCAAAGCCGCGGGCGGCGGCAACGGATTAGGCGGATCGACTTATGGCAACCAACTCATCTTCGTCATCATCTACATACGGGCAGAAGCCGCTCTACTACGGATCGTCCCAGAAACCCCTTTATTACGGGTCGTCGCAGAAGTCGCCCCTTTACTATGGGTCGTCGCGGAAGTCGCCCCTTTACTACGGCACCTCGAATCCGCCTTATTACGGCGGTTCGCAGCCGTACTACTACGGCGGTGCCTACGGCGGCAGTTCGCCTGGGCAGGACGCGGACTCGCTTGTCGGCACAATTACATTCGGCCGTGTGCTGCGCGTCATTTCGCAACGCTGGATATCCGTGCTCGTGTTCCTGTTGATCGGTCTGGTCGCGGCGTTTGCCGTCTATCGGATATCCCCCACGATCTATGAGGCGAAGAGCGAGTTCACGATGGACATGCGGCGCCCGCAGAATGTCGGGAACACGCTCGGGCAGGCCGTCGAGCCGGATTACGGTTCGACCTATGAGGAAGTGTTCAACACGCGCCTGTCCGATTGGCGTTCGGACAAGATTGTCACCAAGATCGTGCAACAGTACCGTGCGAACTATCCGGCCTCGACCGTGACCGACAACGAGCTGATGGAGACGTTGCAGGGTTCCGAGCTCGAGCTGATTCGCCATTCGCGCCTGATCACGATCGCCGTGCGCTCAACGCGGGCGGATCTCGCGGCATCCCTCGCAAATGCCTATGCCCAGGCGATCGAGTCGTTTACCGACGACGAAAACAAGCTCCGCTGCGACAAGGCCGTCGCCCAGATCCATGAACAGGTTGAAAAGCAGAAACGGGCGGACGACGATCTGCAGAAGGAATTGCTTTCTTTCAGGACCGAGCACAAGATCGACAACCTGACGGCGCAACGCGAGATCCTCGTGCAGTCCATTCAGACGACGACGGCCAATATCCTTGACATGCGGTCGAAGGTGACGGCCGCGGCCGAATGGGAGAAAGTCTTGCAGGCCGCGCAGGAGAAGCCGGAGGATTTCGGCGCGTTGCCGACCGACGTTCCGCGCTCTTCGGAAATCGGGCAGGCCTACAGCAGGCTGCAGCAGACGAAGATGGATCTTGACGCCTTGCTCGGGAAATATACCAAGAGCCATCCGGAGGTTCGAGCCAAGGAAACCGAGTTGAAGACCGTCAAGCAGGACTTCGTCGATGCCGTCAGCCGCGCGCTCGCGACCGCACACGGCAACTTGGCTGCCTATCGGAATCAGCTGACGGTCTTCGAGAAGACGAGCGAGAAGTTGCGCGCCGAGGCGACCGCCATCGAGCAGAAGATCGTCTACGCGGACGCCGGCCTCAAGGAGCTGGAGCAGAAGAAGACGGTGTCGAACGAGATTTACCTTAACCTGCTCAAGAAGGAGCACGAGGCGCGCATCGCGGCCGAACAGAACAATGAGATCGTTCGTGTGGGACGTCCGGCTTTCGTCCCCAAGGTTCCGGTCCTCCCTAACGCGATCGTCATCTTTGCCGCCGGTACGGTGGTATCGCTGGTGCTGGGACTCCTGTTTGTTCTTGTTCTGGATCATCTCGAGGACACCATCGTCTCCTTGTCGGATATCGAAGGGCGCCTTTCAATCAAGGTGTTGGCCGTCCTTCCTCACGTTCGCCGCAAGAAGCGCGAGCAGGTGGCGAAGTTCATTTCCGAGAACAAGTACTCGCAGTTCGCCGAGGCGGTGGCCGGCCTTCGCAACCTGCTTGACTCGCCACGCTACCAGCCGATCTCGCAGGCTATTCTTTTGATGTCCACCCAGCCGGGCGAGGGCAAGACGATCACCTCCTGCTCGTTGGCAATTTCGAGCGCCCAGGCCGGCAAGAAGACTCTCCTTGTCGACTTCGACTTGCGCCGCCCGCGCCTTGCGCGCGTGTGGGGTCTTCAGATTGACAAGGACCATTCGTTCTCGCACTACCTCGCGGCCCAGGTCGGGAGAGATTTCCAGACGCTTGTCAACACAAGCGGCGTGGAACATCTTGACGTGATTGGCTCGCTTCCGCCCGACAACGTCAATCCGGCCTCGATCATGGGTTCGCAGATTGTCCCGGATTTCTTCCAGTGGGCGCGCGAGAATTATGATCGTGTCATCATCGACTCTCCGCCGTTCGGCATCGTGGGCGACGTGATGACGCTCGCGTCTCTCGTCGATTCCGTGATGATCATGTGCTGTCCAGACCGAACCCACTTCAAGCCGATCCAGCACGCGGCTCGTTCGCTCGGCGAATCCGGCGCAACCGTGATCGGCATCGTCGTCAACGACGTCGAGATGGGGTCGGCTAACAGCGCGTTTGCGCCGTCCGGCCACCACGGCTATGGCTACGGCTATGGCGGCTACGGTGGGTATCGCTCCTACGGCGGCTACAGTCCCTATGCGCCGAGGAAATCCTCCGGCGAGAAGAAAGCGGATGGTGCGTCAGCCGAAAAGCCGGCGGAAGGCAGCGACGGCGCAGAGGCGGCTCCTGCCGCTGACGAGACTCGGTCCGATACGGAACAGTCTCTGGCCGCCAGCTCGGAAATCACGGACGAGGCCTGATGGAGCTTTGCCTCCCACCGGCGGTCAGCCCCTTGCACGGACGCATCGCCGTTCCGGGGGACAAGTCTCTCGCCCATCGTGCCGCGCTCTTTGCCTCGCTTACCGTCGGCGAATCGGTAATCGAAAACTATCCCGACAGCGGCGTGACGCGCGCAATGCGCAACGCGTTGGCGACGCTTGGGGTGCCATCGACGCTTGAGGACGGCGTTTTGCGGCTTTCCGGGAACAGATGGCACGATGCCGCCGTCGTCTATTGCGGCAACTCCTGCACAACGTTCCGTCTGCTCGCCGGTGCGTTGGCCGCAACCGGTACGGCCGCTGTCCTTGACGGGAGTGAAGGCTTGAGGCGGCGTCCGATGGATCGGATTGCCGAGCCGTTGCGCCTCATGGGGGCCGACATCTCCGCGACCGACGGCCATGCGCCGCTCGCCTTCCGCCCCGCGCCTCTGCGCGGCATCGACTACACGTTGCCCGTCGCGTCCGCCCAGGTGCTGAGTTGCCTTCAGCTGGCGGCGCTCGGCGCGGAGGGCGCGAGCACGTTCCGCGTGCCAGGACCCGTGCGCGACCATACGACGCGCATGCTGCGCGCAATGGGGGCGCGAATCGAGGAGGATGGCCTTACGACGCGAGTCCATCCTTTATGGCCCTTGGGAGCTTTGCGGCCGTTGAAGGGCAAGCTTCCCGGAGACATCTCTTCGGCGGCATTTCTCCTTGTGGCGGCGGCGATCGTTCCGGATTCCCGCATCACCGTCGCGAACGTGGGACTAAATCCGACCCGGACGGGAATTTTGGACGTCCTCTCGGAGATGGGAGCCGTCATCGAGATCACGAACGCGCGCGACACGTTCGGCGAGCCGACGGGCGACGTGACGCTTACGGCCGCTTCGCTCAAAGGAATCGAAATCGGCGGCGACCTGGTGGTACGGAGCATCGACGAGTTTCCCGCTATTGCCGTCGCTGCTGCGTTCGCCGAGGGGACGACGATCGTCCGCGACGCCGAAGAGCTGCGTTACAAGGAGTCCGACCGCATCGCCGCCATCGTGACGCAGCTGCGGGCGCTCGGCGCGGACGTGGCGGAGGCACCCGACGGCTTCACGGTTCGTGGCGGCACTGTCCGTGGCGGTACGGCCCGGGCGAACGGCGACCACCGCCTTGCCATGTCCATGGCCCTCTGCGGCCTGCGTGCGCCCGTCACCGTCTGCGGTGCGGAGATTCTCAATGAATCCTTCCCGGAATTTACTTCGAAACTCGCCGCGTTGCGTTGCGGCGAGGGCGCAGATTTGGTAAAATAAGGCCTCACAATTTTAGGAGGCTTTATGGGCGGATTTTGCGGTGTCGTTTCCAAAGAGGACTGCGTGGCGGACCTCTTCTTCGGGACTGACTACCATTCGCACCTCGGCACGCAGCGCGGCGGCATGGTGGTGTCGAACGAGAAGGGGTTCCAGCGCGCCATCCACAACATCCAGAACGCGCCCTTCCGGTCGAAGTTCGAGAACGATTTCGCCAAGTTTGCCGGCAAGTCCGGCCTCGGCGTCATTTCTGACACCGATCCCCAGCCGCTGATCGTGGCCTCCCATCTCGGCACCTACGCGATCGTGACCGTGGGCCTGATCGGCAACATCGACGCGCTCATGGCGGAGATGTACGCCACGCGCCGGGTGCAGTTCCAGTATTCGACCACGTCCGGCGTCGTCAGCCCTACGGCCGTCGTGGCCGCGCTGATCGACTCGCAGGACAATTTCGTCGACGGCGTGCGCTACGCCCAGGAGAAGATCGAAGGCAGTTGTTCGCTCATGATCCTTACGGAGGACGGGCGATTCTTTGCCGCGCGCGACCGGTGGGGCCGTACGCCGATCATCTTCGGCAAGAAAGACGGCGCGCTGATCGCCACGCAGGAAACCTGCATCTTCCCGAATCTCGGCTACACGTACCTGCGCGACCTCGGGCCGGGCGAAATGGTGGAGGCGACGCCCGACGGCCTCTCGACATTGCTTGAGCCCGGCGAGGACACCGCCATCTGTTCGTTCCTGTGGGTGTACTACGGCTATCCCGCCTCGTCCTACGAGGGACGCAACGTGGAGATGGCGCGCTACCGCTGCGGCGGCGCGCTCGCCCGGCGCAACCCCGTGGAGGCCGACAGCGTGGGCGGCGTGCCGGACTCCGGCGTGGCGCACGCGCTCGGCTATTCGCAGGAGGCCGGCGTCCGCTACGCGCGTCCGTTCGTGAAGTACACGCCCACATGGCCGCGCTCCTTCATGCCGCCCGACCAGAAGCAGCGCGACCTCATCGCGCACATGAAGCTTATCCCGATTCCCGGCCTCATCCGGGACAAGCGGCTCGTGTTCTGCGACGATTCCATCGTCCGCGGCACCCAGCTCCGCCAGCAGGCGAAACGCCTCTGGGACGACGGCGCGAAGGCCATCCACATGCGCATCGCCTGTCCGCCGCTCCTCTACGGATGCAAGTTCATCAACTTCTCGCGCTCCAAGTCGGTCTACGATCTCGCCACGCGCCGTTACATCCGCGACGTGGAGGGCGACGATCCGGCCGCCGTGGACAAGTACCAGGATCCGGACGGCGCGCCGTACAAGGCGATGGTAGAGAAGATTCGCAGCGACCTCGGGCTCACCAGTCTCGCTTTCCAGCGGCTCGACGACCTCGTTGCCGCCATCGGTCTCCCGAAGGAGAAGCTCTGCACCTACTGCTGGACGGGGAAGGACGTCTCCGAGAAGAAATGCGCCGGGTGCGAGAATTGCCCACACAAGAAGAAATGAGGAGGGATGCCCATGGCCACGTCCAACCCCACGATGAAAGACCACCGGTCGCTCTTCCGCCAGCTTCTGGCGGGGATGTACGACGCGGTGCTGATCACCGACCCCAACGGACACCTGCTCAACCTCAACGCCCGCGCGAAGGAGTTCTTCCGCTACGACTCGGACGACATCCTGGACAGCCCCGTCAGCCGCTTCATCCCCGGCGTGACGCCGGCCATCGTCCAGCGCATCCGCAACGGCCTCGACCAGGCGCGCCACATGATGCTGGACGCAAATTGCCTGCGGAAGGACGGTACCGTCTTCCCGGCCGAGGTGACTGTCTCGCTCATCGACCTGACGAATATCGGCGACCTCGTCTTCACCGTGCGCAGCACGGAGCGCCGCCGTCGCCAGCTCGACGCGTTCCGCACGAAGGAGAACGTCTGTGCCATCGCGCAGTCCGCCCTCTTCGCCTGCGCGCCGGACGGACGCTTCCGTTGGGCGAACACGGCCTGCCTCGACCTCTTCGGCTACGCGTCAGAAGACGATCTTCTCAAGTTTTCCTTTTCCGACCTGATGCCTGACGAGCCGCTTCCCGAGCTGTTCGCGCGCGCCCTCGACGGCGAACGCTCCGCCACGCGCATCACTGCCGAAGAAGGTGACGCGGGCGCGAAGAAGGACATTGAAATCCAGCTGGCCCCCGACCTGCACGGCAAGAAGACCGTCGGCGTCGTCGGGTCCATCATCCGGGTCTAGCCATGAGCAACGCGCCTTCCATCGAACGCCGCATCGTCGGCAGGCCCGACGCGGGCAAGTCGCTGCAGGATTTCCTCGCGGCGTGGCTGGGCGTCTCCCGCCGCGCGGCCAAGGCCGTGATCGACGGGCGCAGCGTGTGGGTGAACCGCAAATGCATCTGGATCGCCCGTCATACGCTCAAGGCGGGTGACGTCGTGGAACTCGCGCGCACCGCCCTCGCGGCCGCACGTCGCCAGGCCGCCGGCCCCAAACGTACCATTGCGCCGGAAACGCGTACGCATGTGCGCGTGCTGGCGGATTTCGGCGACTTCCTTGTGGTGGACAAGCCGGCGGGGCTTCTTTCCGCCGACGATTCGCATAGCGTGGAAGCGATCCTGCGCGAGCAGCTGCACGATCCGTCCGTCCAGGCCGTTCATCGCCTCGACCGTGACACGACCGGCTGCCTGCTCTTCGCCCGTTCGGCCGAGGCGCATGCGGCCGCCGTGGAGGTGTTCAAGACGCATCTTGTCCGAAAGGAATACCGGGTGATCGTCGTCGGGCGTTTCGCGCACCCGCACGTGACGGTGGACGCGCCGCTGGACGGGCTGCCGGCCGTCTCGCACGTCACGCGCGAGGCCGTGGGCGAGGACGCCTCCTTCCTGCGTGTCCGCATCGAGACGGGCCGTACCAACCAGATTCGCCGCCATCTTTCCTCCATTCGCTATCCGGTGGTGGGCGACCGCATGTTCGGCCTCAAGCGCGCGCGCGACCCGCGCCTCATGTCCGTCCCGCGCCAGATGCTCCACGCGGCCGCGCTCGAGCTTCCCCATCCCACCGCGAAGGGCGAAACCATCAAGGCCCACTCGCCCCTCCCCGCCGATTTCCGCGCCACGCTGAAGCTTTTTGGCATGGGAAAGAAGAAATGAGTTGCTGGTGAGCGGCAGCGAAATACCTCTCTTCATGGACAATCCGGAATGGGACGACTTCATTCCGGTCCTGAAGTCCGGCGGGCCGAAATGCCGCCTGCCGTCGCACGAGGACTGTACGCCGCTCGACGTGGACGCCGCCGCGCGCCACCTGGAGACCGGCGGGACGCTGGGCGGCATGGCGGGGTACGAGTCGCGTCCGGGCCAGCTGGACATGCTGCGCGCCGTGACGCGCGCGTTCAACAACCGCGAGCACCTGATGATCGAGGCCGGTACGGGCGTGGGCAAGTCGCTCGCCTACCTGATCCCGTCCGTCCTCTGGAGCTTCACGAACGATACGCCCGTCGTCCTCTCCACCGCCACGCGCAACCTGCAGAGCCAGCTGCTCTCGGCCGATCTCCCGCGCGCCGCGCAGGTCCTCGGCGAGGACGCGCCCAAGCTCCGCGTCGCCGTTCTGAAAGGCCGCACGAACTATCTCTGCCTGCGCCTGCTCGGCGAACTGATGCAGGGCGGCTGGTGGACGCTCTCCGAAGAGGAGAAAGACGATTTCAAGCGCCTCTACGCCTGGCTGCACGCGACGCCCGACGGCGACTTGGACGACCTCGGCCTCGAACGGCTGCGGCCGCAGCTCTCCTGCCCGGGCGAGGATTGCGCCGGACGCGCCTGCCGCTACCGCGAGAAATGTTTCGTCGCAAAGGCGCGCGCGCGCGCCCAGCGGTCGCACGTGGTGGTGGCGAACCACGCGCTTGTCCTCGCCGAGGCGGCCAACGCCGCCTCCACGCTCCTGCCCGCCTACGGGCGGCTCGTGTTCGACGAGGCGCACAACCTCGAGGACATCGCCACGGACTTCTTCTCCTACGAGCTTTCGCGCCCCGTGCTGATGCAGCTGCTGGGCAAGCTCTCGCGCACCTCGCGTTCGCGGCGCGGCGTCTCGCGCCCGCGCGGGGTTCTCGGTTCCATCGAACGCCAGCTCCAGAAGGGCGGGTTGCGCAGCGCGGGAAGCGCGGAGGAGATCCGCGAGCTGCTCGTCCGCGCGCAGGTGCAGATCAAATTCGCCGCGTCAGCCGGGGATGCGGTGTTCGAGGTGCTGCGCCGCCTCTTCTCGCCCGCGCCGCGCGGCACGGACCGCATCCGCTTTCGTTGCGTGCCGGCGGGCAAGCCGGGCGCGCCGGCGGCGACTGTCCGCCAATACTCCCTTCACGGCCTTTTCGCGGACTATACGCCGGCGCAGTGGGATGAGGAGTCTCTTGCGGACGCCGCCGTGCGCTTTGAGGATGCGCTCGCGCGCCTGCAAGGCATCCTCGTGGATCTCGCGACCTTGCTCCAGGGCGTGGCGGCGGCCGAGGAGAAGCCGATCCTCGGCGACCTCGCCGTGCAGGTGCAGGGCGTGACGGGCGCGTTCACCGAGTTCATCCTCGAGTCGAAGTTCGTCCTTTCCGCTTCCGACGCGGCGCGCGTGTACTGGGCGGAGAAGTGCCCCGGCAACGCCAAGGCGAAGCGCCAAGCCTATCTCCGGCTTGTGGCCGCGCCGCTCAGCGTGGCGACGGAGATGAAGAAATGCTTCTACGACGTGAAGGACTCCGTCGTCCTCTGCTCCGCCACGCTCCGCACGGGCGACAGGTTCGACTACATGGCCCGCCGCCTGGGCATCTCCCTTTTGGAACCTTCGCGCGTGAAGGCGCTCGTGGCGTCGTCGCCGTTCGACTACTTCCGCCAGGCGCTCGTGCTCGCTCCCGACTGTCTGCCAGACCCCTCCGCCGCTCCGGGCGACTATGTGAATCAGCTCGCGCCGTTCCTGCTTGACCTTTTCCGCGCGACGGACGGGCGCGGGCTGGTGCTTTTCACGTCCTACGACATGATGCGCGAAGTGGCCGACCGTACGCGCGAGCTTCTGGACGCGGCGGGCTTCCGGCTGCTCGTGCAGGGCGAGGGCGAGAGCCGCGAAGCGATGGCGGAGGCGCTCCGGGCGGCGGAACGGCCCACCGTTCTCTTTGGCGCGCAGAGTTTTTGGGAGGGGGTGGACGTGCCGGGGGCGGCGCTTTCGTGCGTGGTGCTGGCGCGTCTGCCGTTCCCGCAGGTAGGCGAGCCGATCGTAGAGGCGCGCGGCGAGAAGGTGACGGAGGAAGGCGGGTCCGCGTTCCGCGACTATCTGCTGCCGGAGGCGATCATCCGCTTCCGCCAGGGGTTCGGACGTCTCGTCCGCACGAAGTCGGACCGCGGCGTGGTGGTGGTGACGGACGGGCGGATCGTCACGAAGAACTACGGGGCGCTGTTCCGCAAGGCGATTCCCGCGTCGGTCCACGCCGTCTCGTCCATTTCCGAGGCCGTCGCCCGCGCCGCCGCCTTTTTCGCCTGACGCATCGTTGAACGCGAGGGCGTCAGGCGCATGGGCATGACAGGAAAGGCGCGGCCATGGCCTGAACGCAACCTTGCCAGCGAAACCGAGCCTGTAAAATTTGCAATTGACAAGATGGGGGGGGGTGATGGTAAGATATGGGTATCTTTTACCGTTTTACCTTTTTACCTTCAAAAGGACTGGACGATGAAGAAGATGTTGATGGCTGGCTTTTTGGCGGCGGTTGCGTTGCGCGCGGCGGCGTCGCTCACGGTGACGGAGACGTCCGGCGTGGATGCGATCACGCTCGCGTTCGACGCGGCGGCGGACGCGCGCGAGCTGTGGGTGGCGTGGGACGACGCGGACAAGGGCGCGGGCTTCGCGGACTGGGCGGAGAGCGAGCGCGTGGCAATCGTCGAGGCCAACGAGACCTCTCTCACGGTCGCGCTCCCGGCTTTCGCGCGGCGCGCGGCTTTCGCGCGGTTCTTCCTCTTCGCGGGCGGCGCCTCGTATCCCTGCGCGTTCATCCGCGGCACCGGCACCCAGTGCATCGACACGGGTTTCACCCCGACGCCCCAAACCGCGATCTCCATCGACGCTCAGCTGGAGAATCCCGGCAAGGTGACGCAGCTCCTCTTCTCCGCGTACGGCAGCTTCTTCGTCGCGGCATACAGCAACGGCAGCGGCGCGTGGGCGTGGGCGTTCCGGGACGATTCCGGCAACTGGGCGAGCACCCACGTTTCCGCCTCCGGCCGCCGCACGTCCGTGACGCTCGACGGCCCGGGCGACCGCTATTCGCTCGCCGTCGAAGGCACGGAGATCTACACGACGAACATTTCGGACATCGTCGCGCTGGACAAGCGCACGAAGACGAGCGCCGTCACGCTCGCCCTGCTGGCCAAGCACGAGGGCTCGGTGTTCTCGACTTTCGCCGAGGCCCGGCTGTACGGCGCGACGATCGACGAGGCGGGCGTGCGGCAGCACACCTACGTGCCGTACGTCTCGGCGGGCGTGGCGGGCGTGTACGACAGCGTGGCGGACGCCTTCCTCGGCAACGCGGGCACAGGCGCGTTCACGCCGTGCGGACGCGGCGGGGACGTCTCGGGCGCGGAAGCGGGCGAGGCGCTCGACCTCGATGCGGTGCGCGGCGGGCCGGCCGAGCCGGAGACCGTGTTCGTGAACGTGGGGACCGGCGAGACGATGACGTTCGACGGCCCCGCGACGATCGACTACAAGCTCGTGAAGGTGGGCAACGGTACGCTCGTCCTGGAGGGAACGCGCACGTTCAACGCGGACGTGGTCATCTCCAACGGCACCATCCGCGCCAACTACGCGACGTGCGGTCTCGCAGGCACGCACCTCGGGATCTGCAACCCCGGCAATTCCTCCAGCACCACCTTTTGCTTCTTCCAGGAGACGAGCGACTCGTTCACGGGTGCGCTCGGGGACAGCGGTCCCGGCACCGTGGAAATCCGCGGCTACGCAGGCGTCATTCCGTACCAGCAGGACCTGACCATCAACTTCGGCGGCGACGGGAGAGTCCTCAAGCGCTACCAGGACGGATTCCACGTGGCCGCCTTCATGACGACGCACAGCAGCTCCTCGAAAGACTCCATGCTCATGAACCCCATCGACCTCGTGGGCAAGAACCTCGAGACCAAGGGCGGCGGCGGCACCGGCACGGCGTTCTACATGGGCTACGTCACGAACTCGACTTCCACGTCCGCCGGCGTCTGGAACTTCTACGGCGGCAAGACCGTTCTCGTGGGCACGCGCGGAACCGCGAACCCGCGCGTGGACTTCTACGGCTACCGCATCGCCAACCACTCGACGGCGCTCGTGTTCTCAAACGCGATCATCCGCATGACGAGCGATTTCATCAGCGGCACCGCGTCGAACGACACGGCGAACACGACGCTCGTGAACTGCGACAGGACGACGACCGGCGGTTGGACCTACAGCGGCGGCAAGCCGGAATCGACGCTGACGATCGACGGCGGCATCTACAACGGGACGTCCAATTTCCGGGTCGGAACCACCGGTAACCGTTCGGGAACGCTCGTCATCACGAACGACGTGTCCATGTTCTTCCCCGGCGTGCTGTCCATGTACACCAACGCCACGTACAGGCAGTACGGCGGCAACGTCACGTTCGGCAAGTTCGAGATGATGGACGGATACGCCGAAATGAGCGGGGGCACGCTGACCCTCACGAACAACGCAGGGTTGAACATGGGGACGACGGCCAACGGCAAGCTGGCGCGATTCTTGATGAAGGGCGGATCGATCTACGTGAACAACAGCAAGGCCCTTCTCGTCGGCGGGTATGGACACGGCTGGTTCCACCAGACGGGCGGCGAGGTGTCGTGCGGCTATTATCCCTGCGTCGGGCGGTATGCGGGCGGCGAGGGACGGCTCGACGTCCACGGCGGCACATTCACGCACCGGAACCAGAACCTGATCCGCATCGGCGAGCTGGGGACGGGCGTCGTCTCCGTGGCGAACGGCGGCACGTTCACCGACTTGGCGAGTTGGTCGCCGATGGTGCACGGCGCGGGTTCGAAGGGCACGCTCCTCCTCTCGCCGGACGGCACGTTCGAGACGCAGGAAATCAACAACGGCGACAACGGGACCGACAGCAGCGTGGTGTTCAACGGCGGCACGCTGAAGCTGCGGACGAACGGGAAGAAGGACGCCTTCCTCGGCGCCAAGCTCGGCCGCGTGACGGTGTCGCCCTACGGCGGCGCGATCGACACGAACGGCAAGGGCGACTTCACCATGAGCCGCGCGCTCGCTCCGTCCACCGACGCGGGCGACCTCTGCGAGGCGCTTGCGCACCGCTGGAGCTTCAAGGACGGTTCGCTCGCGGACAGCGTCGGCGGACTGACGGCGACGGTGGGCGGCGACGTGGACCTCGAAGACGGCGCGGTGCGGCTGAAGGGGACATCCCGCGGCACGAGCTGCGTCAACCTCGGCACGGCGCTCCTGCCGACCGACGGCCGCGGCGCGACGATCGAGCTGTGGGTCACGCCGATCACCTACAAGAGCTGGTCGCGCGTGATCGCCTTCGGTTCGGGGAACGGCACCGTGAAGGACATCTACCTCTCGTTCAACCGCGGATCGGACGCATCGCCGGGCGCGTCGCACTTCCGCATTTACGGAAGCGGCACGGATGTCAATACGGACAAGGCCTTGCGGCCGGGCAAGACCTACCATGTGGCGGTGGTGCTCGAACCGCAGCTGGACGGCACGTTCCTCAACACGGCCTACGTGCACGACGCGGAGACGGGCGAACTGTTCACGATGGCGCAGGATACGACAAGCGTCGGCTGGACGCCCGCCGAAGTCGCGCAGACGAACGGCTGCTGGCTCGGACATTCCAACAGCTCGAGCAATCCCGATCCCGACGCGCGCTACCACGAGGTGCGCATCCACCACCGTCCGATGTCGGCGGCGCAGGCCGAGGCGAGCTGCCTGGCGGGGCCGGACGCCGTGTACTACTTCCGCAAGAAGGGCGCGGGCACGCTCACGATGACGGGCGCGAACACCTATACGACCGGCACGGCCGTGGACGCCGGCACGCTGAAGCTCGCGAGCGGCGCGACGCTCCCCGCGACGGAGATGTGGGCGGGCGCGGACGCGACGCTCGACCTGAACGGCACCTCGCAGACGGCGAAGGAGCTGGGCGGCACGGGCACGGTGAAGGGCGGCACGCTCGCCGTGACAGAGACGATCCAGCCGGGCGGACGCAAGGCGGTCGGCACACTCACGGTGGACGGCACGTCGCTCACCTCCGGTACGCTCGTCATCGACCTTGGCGCAGACGGCGCGAGCGACTGCCTGGCGGCCACGGGCACGCTCGACCTCTCGAATCTCTCGCTTGCGCTGGCAGAGGACGCGACGCTCGACGAGACGAAAGTGTATACCGTCGCGACCGCAACGGAGGTGACGGGGAACTTCGCGAACGTTGCGCTGCCGAACAAGTGGAAGGCGTTTCCGCAGGCGACGCGCGTGATCGTCGGCTACGCCAACGGCACCTTGCTGCTGTTTAGGTAGGCGCGAAAAGACGGCGGAAGAAGCAAGAAGTGGTTCAATCATTTTGAAACAGTAAAAAAGGAGCAACGATGAAGAGACTGATGATGTGTGCAGCTTTAGCTGTCGCGGCAAGCGCGGTTCTCCCGGCGCAGGCGGCGCTGACGGTGACGGAGACGTCCGGCGTGGATGCGATCACGCTCGCGTTCGACGCGGCGGAGGCGCCGCGCGAGCTGTGGTGCGCGTGGGACGACGCGGACAAGGGCGCGGGCTTCGCCGGCTGGGCGAACTCCGAGCGCGTGGCGATCGTCGCGGCCGACGCGGCCACGCTTACGGTCGCGCTCCCGGCCGACGCGCGGCGCGCGGCCTTCGCGCGGTTCTTCCTCTTCGCGGGCGGCGCGTCGTACCCCTGCGGCTACATCCGCGCGACAGACCGGGCGTACATCGATACGGGCTACTTCGTGGGGCCGAACAGCGCCGTGAGCGCGGACTACACGATGGAGGACACGATGACCCTCCAGCAACGTCCGTTCGGCGCGCACGGCAGCACGTTCGTGATCTCCGCCTACATCAACAGCGCCGCGTCCTGGAGCTGGGCGTTCACCGACGGGGGCGCCGGCAACTGGACGAACACGAATCTCGACTTCCAGAAGAAACGCACGGTCTACACCATCGACGGGCCGAACGACCGCATTTCAATCTCGTACGACGGCGCGGAGATGTATTCCGGCGCCATGTCCGCCGCCGTGGCGCTCGAGAAGCGCACGCAGACGTGCGACGTGCCGCTCTTCCTCTTCGCCCAGTGCAACGCGAACGGGACTGCGTCGAATTTCGGTACGCTGAAGTTCTACGGCGCGACAATCGACGAGGCGGGCGTGCGCGTGCGCACCTACGAGCCGTACGTTTCGGAAGGCGCGGCGGGCGTGAGGGACGCCGAGGGCGGCACGTTCCTCGCGAACGCCAACACGGAGCGCGGCGCGCTGATTCCGTGCGGGCGCGGCGGCGACGTCTCCGGCGCGGAGGCGGGCGAGGCGCTCGACCTCGACGCGGTGCGCGGCGGCCCGGCCGCGCCGGAGACGGTCTACGTGAACGTCGCGAGCGGCAAGACGCTGACGTTCGACGGCCCGGCGACGGTCGACTACACGCTCGTGAAGATCGGCGCGGGCACGCTCGTCCTGGAGGGGACGCGCACGTTCAACGGCGACGTGATCGTCTCCAACGGCACGATCCGCGCCGACTACGAGACGTGCGGCCTCAAGGGGACGCACCTCGTGCTGGCCACGTCCGATTCCAGCTACGCGGCGTACCTCCAGATCACCGGCAGCTCGTTCACCGCCCCGATCGCGACGAGCGGACCCGGCACGGTGGAGTTCGGCGGCGGCTACGCGGGCATCGTGCCGTACGAGCAGGACATCACCCTCAACTTCTTCGGCGACGGGCGCACGCTCCGGCGCATGGCGGACGGCTTCAACGTGTACAGCTTTCTCCTGACCAACGGCAACACGACGCGCAACACGACGGTCCTGAACAACATCGACGTGAACGGCAACAACTTCGAGATCAAGGGCGGCGGCAGCGGCACGACGTACTACACGGGCGTGATCACGAACTCGGCGGGAAGCGATAACAGCCTGAATTTCTGGGGCGGCAAGCAGGTGCTCGTCGGCACGCGGGGAACCGCCAACGAGCGCGTGGACGTCTACGGCTACCGCATCTACAACTACGCCTCCACGGTGATCTTCTCGAACGCTGTCATCCATACGTACAACGACGGAATCTTCGGCGTCCAGACGAACCACACGGCGCGCACGACGTTCGTGAACTGCGAGCGCCGGGCGACCGGCGGGTGGGACTACGTGGCCGGTTCGGCCAGCTCCACGTTGACCATCGACGGCGGCACGTACGAGACCACGGGGCACCTGCGGGTGGGGTACTCGGACGGCGGCGGACGCAAGGGCACGTGCATCGTCACGAACGACGCGGCGCTGACGATCAAGTCGTCCCTCTCCCTCTACCCGAACAGTTCTTATCGGCAATACGGCGGCACGTCCTCGTTCGCTTCGGTCGTGGGCGAAGGAGGCATCGGCTCGCTCTACGGCGGGAGCATGACGTTCACGGGGGCGTTCACGTTGTCCAAGGGACTCGTCGACGTCTACGGCGGCACGTTCAGCATGAACAGCGGCGACAACCGGATCGCCGCGACGGCCGACCAGGAAGCCGCATTCGGGATGCACGGCGGCGCGCTGACCGTGCCGGACAGCAAGAACCTCCAGATCGGCGCCTACGGCAAAGGCTGGTTCTACCAGACTGGCGGCGACGTGTCCGTTGCGAGTTGGTTTGCCGTGGGGCGGTATGCGGGCGGCCTGGGACTGCTTTCCGTCCATGGCGGCACGTTCACGCACCGCAACCAGAACTACATCCGCATCGCGGAGGTTGGCACGGGCACGGTGTCCGTGGCGAACGGCGGCGCGTTCATCGACCTGGCCGCCTATTCCCCCATCTCGCAGGAGGCGACCGGCAAGGGCACGGTGATCCTCTCGCCCGACGGCACGTTCGAGACGCCGCGCTTTGCGGCTGGCGCGGCGGGGCGCGACAGCAGCGTCGTGTTCAACGGCGGCACGCTGAAGCTGCGCACGAACGGCTATCCGTCGAACTTCCTCGACGACACGATCACGCGCGTGACGGTGTCGCCGTACGGCGGCGCGGTCGACACGAACGGGAAGGGCGACTTCACGCTGAACCGCGCGCTCGGGCCGACGACGGACGCGGGCGACCTCTCCGAGGCGCTCGCGCACCGGTGGAGCTTCGCGGGCGGCTCGCTCGTGGACAGCGTGGGCGGCCTGACGGCGACGGTGGGCGGCACCGTGGACCTGGAGGACGGCGCGGTGCGCCTGAAGGGGACGTCCCGGGGGACGAGCTGCGTCAACCTCGGCATGGCGCTGCTGCCGACGGACGGCCGCGGCGCGACGATCGAGGTGTGGGTGACGCCGCTCTCCTACAAGAGCTGGGCGCGCGTGATCGACTTCGGCACGGGGAGCGAGGGCACTGGCAAGGACCTCTACTTCTCGTTCAACGACGGGCATAACGACGCCACCGCGCGGGTTCATTTCCGCACGATCGGCGGGGGTCTTCTCGACTGCTACATCCCGTCGGTCGCCATCGCGCCGGGGCGCACCTACCACATCGCGCTCGTGTTCGCCCCCCAGCCGGACGGCCGGTTCCTCTGCACGGCCTACATCCGCGACGCCGCGACGGGCGAGCTGCTCAACACCGGGAGCGGACGGCAGCCTGCCGGGTGGACGTTCGCGGACATCCCGCAGGAGAACGGCTGCTGGCTGGGCCATTCGAGCTACGCCAGCAACAACGACCCCGACGCGCGCTACCACGAGGTGCGCATCCACCACCGTCCGATGTCGGCGGCGCAGGCCGAGGCGAGCTGCCTGGCGGGGCCGGACGCCGTGTACTACTTCCGCAAGAAGGGCGCGGGCACGCTCACGATGACGGGCGCGAACACCTATACGACCGGCACGGCCGTGGACGCCGGCACGCTGAAGCTCGCGAGCGGCGCGACGCTCCCCGCGACGGAGATGTGGGCGGGCGCGGACGCGACGCTCGACCTGAACGGCACCTCGCAGACGGCGAAGGAGCTGGGCGGCACGGGAACGGTGAAGGGCGGCACGCTCGCCGTGACGGACACGATCCAGCCGGGCGGACGGAAGACGGTCGGCACGCTCGCGGTGGACGGCACGTCGCTCACATCCGGTACGCTCGTCGTCGACGTGGCGGCAGACGGCGCGAGCGACAAACTCGCCGCGACGGGTACGCTCGACCTCTCGGGTCTCTCGCTCGCGCTGGGCGACGCGACGGCCCTTGACGAGGAGAAGGTGTACGTCATCGCCACCGCGACGGCGGTGACGGGGAACTTCGTGAACGTTGCGCTGCCGAACAAGTGGAAGGCGTTTCCGCAGGCGACGCGCGTGATCGTCGGCTACGCCAACGGCACCTTGCTGCTGTTTAGGTAGGCGCGAAAAGACGGCGGAAGAAGCAAGAAGTGGTTCAATCATTTTGAAACAGTAAAAAAGGAGCAACGATGAAGAGACTGATGATGTGTGCAGCTTTTGCTGTCGCGGCAAGCGCGGTCCTCCCGGCGCAGGCGGCGCTGACGGTGACGGCGACGAACGGCGTGGAGTCGCTCACGCTCGCGTTCGACGCGGCGGCGGGCGCGCGCGAGCTGTGGGTGGCGTGGGACGCCGCCGACAAGGGCGCGGGCTTCGCGGACTGGGCGGAGAGCGAGCGCGTGGCGATTGTCGCGGCCGACGAGACCACGCTTGCGGTCGCGCTCCCGAACGACGCGCGGCGCGCGGCCTACGCGCGGTTCTTCCTTTTCGCGGGCGGCGCGTCCTATCCCTGCGCGTTCATCCGCTCAACCGATCAGGCGTACGTCAACACGGGCTACTTCGTGGGACCGAACAGCGCCGTGAGCGTGGACTACGTGATGGAGGACATCGTCACGCTCCAGCAGCGCCCGTTCGGCGCGAGCGGCAGCACGTTCGTGATCTCCGCCTACATCAACAGCGCCGCATCCTGGAGCTGGGCGTTCACCGACGGCGCGACCGGGAACTGGACGAACACGAACCTCGACTTCCAGAAGAGGCGCACGGTCTTCACCATCGACGGGCCGAACGACCGCATCTCGCTCGCGTACGACGGCACGGAGATGTTCGCCACCAACATGTCGTCCGCCGTCCCGCTCGAGAAGCGCACGCAGACGTGCGACGCGCCGCTCGGCCTCTGCGCGAACTGCAGCTTAAGCGGTGCCAGCAGCTTCGCCACGATGAGGCTCTACGGGGCGACGATCGACGAGGCGGGGACGCGCGTGCGCACCTACGAGCCGTATGTCTCGGAGGGCGCGGCGGGCGTGCGCGACGCCGTGAACGGGACGTTCCTCGGCAACGCGGGCGCGGGCGCGTTCACGCCGGGCGGACGCGGCGGGGACGTCTCGGGCGCGGAGGCTGGCGATGCGCTCGACCTCGACGCGGTGCGCGGCGGCCCGGCCGCGCCGGAGACGGTCTACGTGAACGTCGGCAAAGGAAAGACGGTGACGTTCGACGGGCCGGCGACGATCGACTACACGCTTGTGAAGATCGGCGAAGGCACGCTCGTCCTGGAAGGGACGCGCACGTTCAACGCCGATGTGATCATCTCCAACGGCATAATCCGCGCGAACTGGGCAACTTGCGGACTCGCGGGGACGCACCTCGGAATCTGCAATCATGGCGGCAACAGCAATCTCTGCTATTTCCAGGAGACGAGCGATTCGTTTACGGCGCCGGTGGCGGCGAGCGGTCCGGGAACCGTGGAACTGTACGGCTATTCGGGCGTCATTCCGTTCCGGCAGGACCTCACCGTCAACTTCGGCGGCGACGGGCGGACGGTCACGCGCGGCGTTAACGGGTTCAACACCACCAGCTTCTGGCTGACCCACGACAGCTCGACGAACAGCACGACGTTCCTGAACAACATCGACTTCGCCGGCTTGAACCTCGAGAGCAAGGGCAGCGGCAGCGGCACGGCATTCTACACGGGCTACATCACGAACTCGACTTCTACGTCGGCGGGTGTCTGGAACTTCTGGGGCGGCAAGCAGGTGCTCGTGGGTACGCGGGGAACGGCAAACGAGCGCGTGGACTTCTTCGGCTATCGCATCTCGAATAACGCATCGACGCTCATCCTCTCCAACGCCGTCATCCGCACATCCAACGACTTCATCGGCGGAAGTGCGAACAATCATGTTTGCCACACGACGGTCGTGAACTGCGACAAGCTATCCACCGGCGGCTGGGACTACGTCGGAGCCGGTAAGACGAACACGACGTTCACCATCAACGGCGGCACGTTCGCGCGGACATCCGGCAACCTGAACTGCGGCTACACGAGCTCGCGGCAAGGGACGTGTGTCGTCACGAACGGCGCGACGGTAACCGCTCCTGATTTCCACACGTATCCAGACAGCATCTATCGCCAGTACGACGGAACTTCCTCGTTCAATCGCCTGGTGCAGCACGGCGGGCTTGTGGAAATGTTCGGCGGCCGGATGGACCTGAAATCTGGCGAGCAGCATGTGGGGTCATCCAGTCCTGTCGGCCCCTCTGCTTTCGCGATGTACGGTGGGACGCTGTATGTGGCTGACGGTCAAAACATGCAGATCGGTTCCTATTCGAAGGGCTGGTTCCACCAGGAGGGCGGAGAAGTGTCCGTCCCGAACTATTTCGCCGTGGGCCGATACGCAGCCGGAGACGGGCGACTGGACGTCCACGGCGGCACGTTCACGCACCGTAACCAGGGTGCTATCCGCATCGGGGAGGACGGTACGGGCACGGTGTCAGTGGCGAACGGCGGCACGTTCGTCGATCTGGCCGGCAACTCGCCGATGTCCGCGAACGCCAATGGCGTGGGCACGCTCTTCCTTTCACCCGACGGCGTATTTGAGACGCCTCAACTCAAGGCCGGAGCGGCCGGGCGCGAGAACGGCGTCGTTTTCAACGGTGGCACCCTGAAGCTGCGGACGAACGGCTCGCCGAGTGCGTTTCTCGACTCGACACTCACGCGCGTGACGGTTTCGCCCTACGGCGGCGCGATCGACACGAACGGCAAGGGCGACTTCACGCTGAACCGCGCGCTGGGGCCGACCACCGACGCGGGCGACCTCTCGGAGGCGCTCGCGCACCGCTGGAGCTTCAAGGACGGCTCGCTCGTGGACAGCGTCGGCGGCCTGACGGCGACGGTGGGCGGCACCGTCGACCTCGAGGACGGCGCGGTGCGCCTGAAGGGGACTTCCCGCGGCACGAGCTGCGTCAACCTCGGCACGACGCTCCTGCCGACCGACGGGCGCGGCGCGACGATCGAGGTGTGGGTGACGCCGCTTTCGTTCAAGAGCTGGGCGCGCGTGGTCGACTTCGGCACGGGAAGCGAAGGGTCGGGCAAGGACTTTTACTTCTCGTTCAACGACGGAAACAACAACGCTACCGCCCGGACGCATTTCCGTGCCATCGGCACGTCCCTCGACTGTTACATCACGACCGCGCTGACGCCGGGCAAGACCTACCACCTTGCGCTCGTGTTTGCTCCGCAGCCTGACGGCACGTTCCTCAACACGGCCTACATCCACGACGCGACAACCGGCGAACTGCTGAACGTCGGGCAGGGCAAATGCGCCGTCGGCTGGACGTTGGCGAACATCCCGCAGGAGAACGGCTGCTGGCTGGGTCATTCGAGCTACGCCTCCAACAACGACCCCGACGCGCGCTACCACGAGGTGCGCATCCACCACCGTCCGATGTCGGCGGCGCAGGCCGAGGCGAGCTGCCTGGCGGGGCCGGACGCCGTGTACTACTTCCGCAAGAAGGGCGCGGGCACGCTCACGATGACGGGCGCGAACACCTATACGACCGGCACGGCCGTGGACGCCGGCACGCTGAAGCTCGCGAGCGGCGCGACGCTCCCCGCGACGGAGATGTGGGCGGGCGCGGACGCGACGCTCGACCTGAACGGCACCTCGCAGACGGCGAAGGAGCTGGGCGGCACGGGAACGGTGAAGGGCGGCACGCTCGCCGTGACGGACACGATCCAGCCGGGCGGACGGAAGACGGTCGGCACGCTCGCGGTGGACGGCACGTCGCTCACATCCGGTACGCTCGTCGTCGACGTGGCGGCAGACGGCGCGAGCGACAAACTCGCCGCGACGGGTACGCTCGACCTCTCGGGTCTCTCGCTCGCGCTGGGCGACGCGACGGCCCTTGACGAGGAGAAGGTGTACGTCATCGCCACCGCGACGGCGGTGACGGGGAATTTCGCGAACGTGACGCTGCCGAACAAGTGGAAGGTATTCCCGCAGGCGACGCGCGTGATCCTCGCCTATGCCAACGGCACGTTGATCGTCTTTCGCTGACGCGTGCGGCCTCGTGCCGCCGCTGTCGTCTTTTTGCGAATTCTTCTCCGGACGGCGAAGAAATATGGTATAATCGTCTCTTCCATGGAAAAAATTGACTTGGCGATGCAGAAGGCCGCGGTCCTGACGGAAGCATTGCCCTACATTCAGGACTTTTGCGGCTCCACCGTGCTGGTGAAGGTGGGCGGGTCCGTGATGGAGAACGAGGCAAACCTCGCCTCGCTCCTGGCGGACATCGCGTTCATGGACGCCGTGGGCATGCATGTGGCGCTGGTGCACGGCGGCGGCAAGGCGATCTCGAAGGCGCTGAAGGAGAGCGGCCTCGTGCCGCAGTTCGTGGACGGCCTGCGCGTGACGGACGAGCCGACGATGGAGATCGTGCGCCGGACGCTCAACAACGTGGTGAACGCCGACCTCGTGCGCCGGCTGCAGGCGTACAAGACGAACGCGCGCCCCCTGCACGGCAACTGGATGTTCACGGCCGAGAAGATCACGACGCCCGACCGGGGATTCGTGGGCGAGCCCGTGGCGGTGGACACGCGGGCCGTGCACGAGATGCTGGACGCGGGGATCGTCCCCGTCATCACGCCGCTCGGCACGGGCAGGGACGGCCATCTGTACAACGTCAACGCCGACAGCGCGGCGGCGGCCCTCGCGAAGGCGCTGAAGGTGCGCAAGTTCGTCGTGGTGTCCGACGTGCCCGGCCTGCTCCGAGACCCGTCCGACCCTTCGACGCTGATGACGACGCTTCGCCTTTCCGACGTCGCGAGGCTGAAGGAGGAGGGCGTCATTTCCGGGGGCATGCTCCCGAAGATCGAAGGGTGCGAGGATGCGATCCGCGCGGGCGTGAAGCAGGTTCAGCTCGTGGACGGGCGCATGCCGCACTCGCTTTTGCTGGAAATATTCACCCGAGAAGGGGTGGGAACGGAGATCACCGATGAACAAGACTGAAATCATTGACGCCTACAAGCAGTACCTGATGCCGACCTACGCGCCCGAGGTGGCGATCGAGAAGGGCAAGGGGTCCAAGGTGTTCGGCGTGGGCGGCACGCAGTACTACGACTTCACCGCCGGAATCGGCGTGCACAACGTCGGCCACAGCCATCCGGCCGTGGTGAAGGCGATCCAGGAGCAGGCCGAGAAGCTGGTGCACTGCTCCAACCTGTTCGCCCACGAGGGGCAGGCGAAGCTGGCGCAGAAGCTGGTGGAGATATCCGGCCTCGGCGGCAAGGCGTTCTTCTGCAACTCGGGCGCGGAGGCGAACGAGGCGGCGATCAAGCTCGCGCGCCGCTGGGGCAGCCAGAACGGCG
>CAMNLN010000011.1 GCA_946543025.1 uncultured Verrucomicrobiota bacterium | reverse complement strand
TTCTCGTTCGTCGGCAACCTCGTGGGCTGGGTGGACCGGCAGTTGCTGCCGGGCAAGATGCATGAGATCGTGTTTGACCCGGAAGGCATCCTTTCGAGCATCCCCGCCGTCGCTACGGCTATGCTCGGCGTCTTTTCGGGCGAGCTTCTGCGGCGGACAGACGTTTCGGGAAACCGCAAGACGTTATTGCTCCTGGGCGCGGGTTTCGTCTGCGCGGTCTTGTGCCTCGGGTGGCAACCGTGGTGCCCGGTGAACAAGAAGCTCTGGACCTCCACGTTCGTGCTGGCGGCGGGCGCCTATTCCTTCGCGATGCTCGCGCTCTTCTACTGGATCGTAGACGTGAAGGGATGGCGGCGCTGGACGTTCTTCTTCCGCGTAATCGGCATGAACGCGATCACCATCTACCTGCTCATGCGCTTCATTCCGTTTCGCGCGATCTCGAAGTACTTTTTCTCCGGCGTCGCGGGGCTGGGAAACGGCGATTGGTCGAACATGGCGCTGTGCGCAGGCCAGATCGCGGTCGAATGGCTGCTGCTGCTCTACCTTTACCGGAAGGAAACATTCCTCAGGGTGTAAGAGACAGGATAAATCGAGATACAGGCGAAAGAACAGAATGAAGGTTTTGATGAAACTGACTGGATGGCCGCGCGTGGTCGTGGGCGGCGTGGCGGATGCGATCGTGATGGTTTTCGCGTTCGCGGCGGCGTTCGCGCTGCGATTCGAGTTCCAGGAGCCGATGTGGGGATGGAAGGGCGTATGGCTGAGCTTCTTTACGGTGTGGAGCGTGCAAACGGCCATGCTGCTCCTCTTCGACTGCGGGCGGCGCTGGCGACTCAGAGCGCGCGACTTGCCGCGATTCATGGGCGCGTTCGTCGCGAGCGTGGCCGTGCTCACGGCGATGCGCGTCGTGCTGCCGTCCCACGATCAGCTCTACATCCGTCCGCCTTATTCGATCACGCTCATCAACGGGGTTCTTGTCGCCGTAGGGCTGCTGGTCGTCCGCTGGCTGTGGACGCTCTACGTGAACGCTCGCACGCGTGAGGCGCGGCTCCTCACGCGGCGCGAGGCGCCGCCGGTTGACGACGCCACGCGGGCCTATTACAAGGGCAAGCGCGTACTCGTGACGGGCGCGGGCGGCACGATCGGGGCCGAGCTCGTTCGGCAGGTCGTGGCGCTCGGCGCGTCACGCGTGGTGATGGTGGAGCGTGGCGAGAACGCCCTCTACGAGATCGCCCGACGCGTACCGGCGGACATCTGCGTGCCGGAGATGGCGGATGTCGGCGATGCAGAGCGGATGCGCGACATCTTCGCGCGGCATCGTCCGGAGGTTGTCCTCCACGCGGCCGCCTACAAGCATGTGCCGATGGTGGAAATTAATCCGCGCGAGGGACTGCGCAACAATACGCTCGCCACGCGTCGCCTCGGCGAGGTGGCGCGCGCGTCCGGTGTCGACAAGTTTGTGATGATCTCCACGGACAAGGCGGTGAACCCGATCAGCGTCATGGGCATCTCGAAGCGGCTCGCGGAGATCCTGCTCCTCGACCTCAACGGCGGCGGCACGGTGTTTTCCGCCGTGCGCTTTGGCAATGTCCTCGGATCGAGCGGCAGCGTGGTGCCGCTCTGGGAGGAACAGATCGCGAACGGCGGCCCCGTCACCGTCACCGACCGGCGCATGAAACGCTACTTCATGACGGTCTCCGAAGCCGTCGGGCTCGTTCTCTCCTCGGCCGTCCTGCCGGACGCGGACGGATGCGTCTACACGCTTGACATGGGCAAACCTGTCCTTATGATCGACCTCGCCGAGGAGATGATCCGCCAGGCGGGCTATGCGCCCGGGCGCGACATCCGGATCGAGTTCACCGGCATCCGCCCCGGCGAGAAGCTCTTCGAGGAGCTGGACGTCACCGGCAAGGCCTATCGCCGCACGGGCCACGCGAAGATCTACGTGGCGACGTGCGGCGACGCCCCGGCGGCAGACGTGGCGGCGGACGTCGCGCGCGTCCTGGCCGACGAAACGCAGGACATCTCCGCCGCCGCAAAATCCCTCGCCCGCTGGTGCTGAACATGTGGTATACTCATTGCAATGAGTTCGTTTCCCGTACAACAGAATGTCCTCTCGCGACGGCGATTCGCCGCCCTCGCGGCTGGCGCGCTCGTCGCGTCGGCCTGCCAGGCCGACATGCCCGGCGCGAACAGAAGGCGCAAGCCGTTACTCTCATGGAGACCGCAAATGACAGAAATCATGCTTGAACCGCTCCCCTACGCGGAGAACGCGCTGGAGCCCGTTATCACCGCCAGGACGCTGTCCTTCCACTACGGCAAGCATCATGCCGGCTACGTGGCGACGCTGAACAAGCTGATCGCCGGGACGCCATACGCCGGACAGCCGCTGGAGGCCATCGTGCGGAAAGCCGCCGCCGAGCAGGCGACGCCGATCTTCAACAACGCGGCCCAGGTGTGGAACCACACGTTCTACTGGAACAGCCTCGCGCCCGTTGGCGCCGGCGGCGCGCCCGGAGACGCGTTCGGCGAGGCCGTGGCGCGCGACTTCGGCTCGTTCGCGAACATGAAGGCGGCGCTTGCCGACGCGGCGGTGAAGCGCTTTGGCAGCGGCTGGGCCTGGCTCGTGGCGAAGGACGGGAAGCTTTCCGTCATCTCTACGCCCAACGCCGAGACGCCGCTTGCGCAGACGGGCGTGACGCCGCTTCTGACCGTCGACGTGTGGGAACATGCGTACTACCTCGACTGGCAGAATCGCCGCGCCGACTACGTGGCGGCCCTGATCGACAAGCTCGCCAACTGGAAATTCGCGGCGGCGAACTTCGTCCGCGCATGAAGATCGACAACAGCGGGAAATCCCTGGAGAAGACGTGGCGGGCATGACCGCGCTCATCGCGTGGCGTCGCGAGGGTTGTCCGCTCGCTCAGGGGCTGATTAGCGTTTCGCCGCCGGGCAAAACTTCTTGATCGGACAGTCCGTGCAGTTGGGGTTGCGCGGGAAGCAGCGGGTCTGTCCGAAGGACACCAGGTGCGAGTTCCACGTCTTCCAATAGCGGACCGGCAAGGTCCTTCTCAACGCCATCTCGGTTTCGAGTGGCGTTTTTGTTTTGATGAAACCGAGCCGGTTCGTGATGCGGTGCACGTGCACGTCCACGCAGATGGCCGGCAGGTCGAAGCCGACGGCCACCGTGAGGTTGGCCGTCTTGCGTCCCACGCCCGGCAGCTCGCACAGCTCCTCAACCGTGTTCGGCAAGACGCCGCCGAAGCGCTCGCGCAGGATCTTCGGCAGGGCGTGCAGGTGGCGCGCCTTGTCGTGGTAGAATCCGACGGGGAAGATGAGCTTTTCGAGCTCCGGCACGGGGATGGCCTCAAGGGCGTCCGGCGTGGCTTTGCCGCCCATGCGGGCGAAGAGCCGCTTGACGGCGCCCGCCGTGCACTGGTCCTTCGTGCGGGCGGAGAGGATCGTGCCCACCAGCACGCAGAAGGGATCGTGCGTCTGCGCCTCCACCAGCTCGATGATGGGGGCGGCGTGCGCCTTGAATTCCTTTTTCAACAGTCGGTTCACCTCGGGTACGTCTTCAAGCGTCATGGCGGCTCCTTCTTCGCGCCGCGCATTGTAGAGCAATCGGCGCGCGCTGTCAACCGCGCGCATTTTGACAGGAAGAAGGGGATTCGCTATACTGCCGCGCGACAGGCATCATGGTCGGAATATCGAAACTCTATTGCGGAACGGTCGAGGCGTCGGACCGCCTGCGCTATCGCGCGGGCGCGCATCGGCGTCCCGTGGTGGTGTGGAACTGCACGCCCGCCTGCAACCTCTCCTGCTCGCACTGCTACGCCGCCACGTCGGGCGAGCAGAAGGTCCTGACGACGGACCAGGCGCTCGCCGTGATCGACGACTTGGCGGCGTTTGGCGTACCTGTTCTCCTCTTTTCCGGCGGCGAGCCGTTCGCGCGCCCGGACATCCGCGCGCTCGCCGCCCACGCGAAGGCACGCGGCCTGCGCGTCACCTTCTCCACCAACGGTACGCTCATCGACGACGAATGGGCGGACTGGATCCGCGACCTGGGCGTCGCCTACGTGGGCATCTCCATCGACGGCACGGAGGCGATCCACGACGCGTTCCGCCGTCGGCCCGGCGCGTACCGCCTGTCGCTCGCCGCCATCCGCCGCCTCCGCGACCGGGGCGTGAAGGTGGGCCTGCGCGTGACGATGACGCGCGACAACGTGCGCGCCATTCCCGCGATCTTCGACCTCATGCGCACGGAGCGCGTGCCGCGCATCTGCCTCTACCATCTCGTCTACACGGGCCGCGGGCAGGAGATTGCCGCCACCGACCTCGACCACGCCGAGGCGCGCGCCGCGCTCGAGACGATCGTCGCCGAGACGAAGGCCTGCTTCGACGCGGGTTTCCCCGTGGAGGTGCTTACCGTGGACAATCCGTGCGACGGCATCGCCCTCTACCTGAAGATGAAGGCGGAGAACCATCCCAACGCCGCAGCCGCGCGCGACCTGCTCGCGCTCAACGGCGGCAACTCGTCGGGCGAGGGTATCGGCTGTATCTCGTGGGACGGGACGGTCTATCCCGACCAGTTCTGGCGCAACCATCCCGTCGGCAACGTGCTGGAGCGGCCGTTCTCCGAAATCTGGGGCAATCCGCCGCCCGGCTCGCTGCTCGACCTGCTCCGCCGCAAGAAGGAGTTCGTGAAGGGACGCTGCCGCGCGTGCCGCTGGCTCGACCTCTGCGGCGGCAACTTTCGTGCGCGCGGCGAGGCCGTGACGGGCGACGTCTGGGGCGAGGATCCCACGTGCTACCTGACGGACGAGGAAACGACGGGAAGGAGCTGCCCATGAATGGAGCCGCGGCGATCATCCTGTGCGCGGGCAAGGGTACGCGCATGGGTGACGACTCGAAGAACAAGGTCTGCTTCGACTGCGCGGGCGTGCCGGTCATTCGCCGGATCGTCGCGAACATGCGCGCCGGCGGCGTTCGGCATTTTGTGGTCGTCGTGGGACATCGCGCCGAGAGCGTGATGGCCGCCCTCGACGGCGAGCGCGGCGTGGTGTACGCCTACCAGCGTGAGCAGAAGGGGACCGGCCATGCGACCGGGTGCGGCCTGCGCGTGCTGGAAGACATCGGTTTTGCGGGGCCGGTGATCGTATCGATGGGCGACAAGATAGTCTCGACGCGCATCGTCGCGGAGATTCTCTCGCGGCAGACGGATCTTGCTGCCGTCTGCGGCGTGCAGCCTCGCGAGGAGCATCCGAACGGCGGTCACGTGATGTTCGCCGGGGAGTATCCGCTCGGCATCATCGAGCATGCCGATGCCTTGCGCGCGCAACGGACGGGGACGGCCCTGTCGCTGGCAGGGCATTCGTTCACGGGGGACGAGGTGCTTTCCGCGCCCGATGTGAACACGGCGTTCTACTGCTTCGACTCGCGGGCGCTCGCGCGCGAGCTCGCCACCGTGGGGGCCGATAACGCGCAGGGCGAGATCTACCTGACGGACACGATCGAACGCTTCGCTGCCCGGCGGGAGCTGGGCGTCTATCGCGTGACGAACGCCGACGACCTGCTGACCTACTCCACGCGCCCGGAGCTCCGGAGGATCGCGCGCAAGTTCCTGCGTCCGGCCTCGGCCCTGCTGGCCGACGCGTCCGACGCCCGCACCATCGCGCTCCTGCAGGCGTTCATCGGCGCGTACGGCGACCGGCCCGTGGTGTTGGCGCGTGCGCCGGGGCGCGTGAACCTGATGGGGCGGCACATCGAGCATCGCGGCGGCGGCGTGAACGTAATGGCCGTGGCGTACGACACGATGGTCGTGGCCTCGCCGCGCGACGACGACGAGATCCATTATGCGAACTGCGCAGCGTGCTATCCCCCCGGCTCGTTCGCGGTGGAGGCGACATTGGCGCCTGCGCTGGCGGGACCTGGAAAGCTCTCTTGGCTGGAATACCTCGACCTCCCCGCCACGAAGGAAGCTCTCGCACAGAGTCGCGGCAGTTGGGCCAACTACGTCAAGAGCGCCGTGCTACGCTTCCGCATGGCGACGGATCTGCCCCTGCAGGGCATGGATATGATGGTGGACGGGAACATCCCCGTGGCGGCGGGCCTCTCGTCTTCTTCTTCCGTTGTGGTGGCGGTGGCCGAGGCGCTGACGGCCCTGAACAGCCTCAACCTGACGACACGCGAGTTCGTGGAGCTGTGCGGCGAAGGCGAGTGGTTCGTAGGGTCGCGCGGCGGGCCGGGCGACCATGCGGCGATGAAATGCAGCCTCCCGGGCTGCGTGACGCACCTCGACTTCAAGCCGTTCTCGATCGGCAAGGTGGCGCGCTTCCCAGAGTCGTGCGCCGTCGTGGTGGCGAACTCGCTGGAGACCTCGAAAAAGTCCGAGGGCAGCCGAGACAAGTTTAACGGGCAAGTGGCGGCGTACGAGTTTGCGTTCCTGCTGATCAAGAAGAATTTTCCTGACCGGCGGCTTGACGTGTTTCGCGACCTTGCCGCGATCGAGCATGTGGCCGATCTGCGCCACATGCTGGACACGCTGCCGGAAGAGACGACGCGCGCGGACTTGCGGAAGTTGCTGCCTGAAAGCGGGGCGGTTCTGGAAAGCCTGTTCGCGACGCACGCCGATCCGGGCACCTACAGGTTGCGTGACGTGGCCGAGTTCGGCGTGTCGGAAATCGCGCGCAGCGCGCGCTTCATGGAAACGCTCGCGGCCGGCAACTATGTCAGGCTCGGCGAGATGATGAAGACGTCCCATGACGGCGACCGCGTCGCCTGGCCGGAGGGAAGGGCGGCCCGGCCGTCCGCCGCGGGCGACACGCCGGAGGCCTGGCACGGCGCGTACGCCTGCTCGACGCCGCAGATCGACGGCCTGTGCGACCTGCTCGACGCCGCGCCGGGCGTCTACGGCGCGCAGCTGGTGGGAGCGGGACTTGGCGGATGCGTCGTCGCGCTTGTGGAGAAGGAAAAGGCGGAAGCCGTGCTGGCGCTCCTGGGGAAAGAGTACTACGCCAGGAACGGGCTGCCGCCATCCGCTTTTGTCTGCGTCCCGTCCGCCGGGTCGGGCGTGCGCTATTAGCTGGAAGTTCAGACGGAGACAAAAGACATGCAAAAGGCGATCGCAACGGTCTTGGCGCTGTTCGGCGACGTGCTGACGCCGGCGGCGCCGGGCGACGTGAAGGTGCTCGGGCGACCGGGCGAGCTATTCCAGGCCTCGCTCAACAGCCGCGTGTTCTCCGCGTACGCGCAGGGGCCGGTCTACGACGAGGCGGAGAACGCCTTCGCCACGCCATGCCCGTTGGCGATCTTCGGACTCAACACCGCCGGGACGGTCGGTGCCTATGCGAAAGGCGTGTGCCGAGACGTGAAGGCGTGGCGCGTGGCAGGGTAGGCGAACACCCGCGTCCTGGATCTGCTTCCGGCGATGAAGAACGGCGAGGTCGGCTTTTACAACAAGTGCGACGGCAAGTTCTTCGGAAATTTCGGTACGGGCGCGTTCGAGGCCGTGGGCGAAGTCGTGAACATGACGGTGCAGATACTTGCCGATTCAGGATTGCGGACGACTCCGCCGCCGGGCGGCCTGCAGATCTTTGTCCGCTAAGATTTCACCCGCTCGCTGCGCTGTCGGGCATGTGTGGCTGGAAGTCCTCCAGACTTCAGTTCATGAAATGGAGCGCTAACCTTTTGCGTACAAGGCGCATTGTTTAAATTTAAGACCAATGGAGCTTTGGGAACACATTCGATACGATCCCGTGCATGGCGCCAAGGCGCTTATGGACGGGTATGGGGTGCGTTTGTTCAAAACGGCCTATCGACTTTGCTCCAACGCGGCGACGGCGGAAGACCTGGCTGCGCGAACCATTGCGCAAGCCGTCCATCGCATTGACCAGTATGTTGCCGACACCTCTTTTTTCGGCTGGCTGTGTGCAATTCTCGTCAACTTCTACCGGATGGATTTGCGCCGGAAGGGCGCAAACGTGCTTTTGTTCACGGATGAATTGCCGGAAAAGGAGGATGGGCGCGCGGATCCAGCGGAGGTCCTTGAGGCAGAGACGGACGCCAAGGCGATTCGCGCGGCAGTTGAGCAGCTTTCCCCTGCGCTTCGGGAAGCTGTGATTCTTCGATATTTCAACGAATTGACCGAGGCGGAAATCGCCCAGGCTCTCGGAACCTCGGTAGGCGCCGTCAAAGTGCGATTGCATGTGGCACGGCGGAAACTCAAGGAGATTTTGTCGCTAACCTTGTACGGGTAGACGGTATTAAATGGAATGGAGAATCAAGGTGAACAAGGTCGATAGTTCGGTTTATGAAGAAGGCGCGTCGCTTGAAGCGGTGTTGAAGGCCGCGTTGCAGGATACGGCGGACTGCCCGGAACCGTCCGCCGGGTTCGGGCGTCGGGTCGAGGCGTTGGTCGAGGCGCAGCGTCCGGCAAGCGGACATGGATGGGGGCGGGTCGCCGCATCTGTCGCAATCTGCGCTTCGCTTGCGGGCTTTGCGGCGTGGCAAGTCGCGACGCTCGACGAAACGGAGGAAATCGCGGCCGAAGTTCCAACTGGGGCCGAAGTGAATGATGACGCTTCCGCGTCAGGTCCGAAAGAGACCTTGGAGGATATTTTTGGAGAAAAGACAATTGAACCCAACAAGGAGATCGTCATGAACGGAATCCAGAGGATGGCGGCAACCGCCGCAACTCTTGCCGCCGTGGCAACCACGCCCGCGCAAGACGTCGTGAAGGGCAGCGTCTTCGACGACGTGAAGGTGTGGTACAAGGGCTCGGCCGGCAACGCCGTCGGCACGGCGGACAGCTCAGCTGTTACCAAGATGAAATCTTTGCCGAATCTTGCTGACTCTTCTTCCTCCATGCACGGCGGAGACTATTTCTGGTGGGGCTGGCGTCTGCAGTATGCGAACCAGGACGTGGACTGTCCATACGCAGGCGTTTCTCTTGCCGCCACGCCGTGCATGGTCGTGCCGTCAAACAACGACCCGACGGGCTACGTAACGGTAACCATCAATGGCGAGGAGACGACGCAACCGTATTGGACGAGCCGTCGCTTTGGCGATCTCCACTTCTCCAGCTGGATGTCCGACTGGGAGGCAGATACGGTCTGCTCGAACTACACGGTCGTGCTGCGTTTCAAGTCGAAGGCAGTAAACCCAGTAACTGGTTGCCCCAATGCCATTCTTGCCTTTGGGTTCGAATGGAACAGCGCTGCCGGCGTCCCTGCGGGTTTCTCGTTGAAATGGAATACCCCCGATGCCCTCGGAACATATGCCGTTCCTCGTCTCACCGTCGGGAAGACGATGGAAGACTTTCGCGACTGCAAGGTTCCTGACGGACATTGGGTCGATTTGGCGATTGCCGTGAATGGGCAACAGATGAGCATGTGGCTGTGCTGGAACGACAGCACGACGGAAATACGGACGAATCGTCTCGTAAAGATCGACAGGACGTATACCGGTGGATGGCCGACCGTCAAGGGCAAGAGCATGGCCTATCTCGCATCCGGAAAAGACACGTATGGCGCTACTTGGACGAATGGCGTGTACAGTGCCGATGTGAATGGGAAAGGAGTATTCGAGGGCGCATTTCATCAGGTTGCGTTCTGGGACAGGACGCTTTCGAGCGACGAGATCCGCGAGGCGATGGCGGGTGGCACGGGACGGCCCAGCCTCGTTCAGGTCGGCATCGAAGGCAACGGCATCGACGAGTTCGCGACTTCTTCCCAGACGGCCAGCGTGTCGAACACAGGCGCATGGGAGAACTTGAACCCAACGCTGACGGCGGCGAACCCGACAGCGACGATCGCGTTTACATGTCCTGCGCTCTGGGCGGGCAAGCCGCAGTATCTGCGCGTGCCGATGGCGGCGACGTCCACGGCGGGTAGATTGTCCGTTGCCCTGAACAACGAAACGTTGGGTCTGGTGGATGTTGCCGCCGGCAAGGTCGCGTTGCTTTACATACCGGGAGAAAAGATCGTTTTTGGTGGCAATACGCTCGTTCTCACGCGCACATCGGGCGAGTCGTTGGCGTTGGACGCCGTGACGCTCGGCGGGTCGTGGCAGTTTGGCGAGAACGTGGGCTCGTTCGGTTATCAGAGTTCGGTCGAAAGCAATCCCGACCGCTACACCTTCAATCCGGCTTGCGGTTCGGATGAAATTCACAACCGTGGAACATTTAACAATGGCGGGAATCGCGAGACAAGTTTTGATTTCTTTGTCCCAGCCGACATGGTTGGCAAGTTCCGTGGCGTGTTCACGACGAGAGTTCAAAACACAGGTGGAAATTCAATGCCTTATTCGTTCCATGTCAACGGCGCGAAGATTGACGACTTCACGCTCAAGGGCGGAATCGAAACCGAGGTCAAGATTCCGGCCAATGTCATAAATGTAGGCTGGAACCGCGCCTACTGGAAGACGACTTCGAGCGGCTACTGGGCGAACATCGATTGGCACAAGTTTGAAGTTGAGCCGCCCCAGAAGGGATTGGCCCTCATAATTCGTTGAACGGCGGGAGGCGATAGGAATGGAATTGACGAGACGGGATTTTCTTGTTGGAGCGGGTGCAGCGGCGACGGGAGGATGCACGGCGTTGCAGTCTTCTCACGACCCGAACCTGATGGTGTTCCTTTCCGACATCCATCAGCACGACAATACGGTACGGTGGAAGAACGGACCAACGCAGGCGAACGAAGTCTTGCCGAGGCTCGTGAAGGAAATTCTCTCGCTCCGTCCGTTGCCGGCGAACGCGGTCGTGTTCGGGGACTTCTCGGCGTCCTGCGGATGGGTCGAGGACTTCCGGCTTGCCGCCGCCGCGCTGAAGCCGCTTTCCGACGCGGGCATCGCGCTCACGCTCGGCATGGGCAACCACGACAACCGGTCGTCTTTCCTGAAGGTGTTCCCCGAATACAAGTCGCGCCTTCTCGTGCCGGATCGCATCGTCTCGAAGGTGGCGACGCCAAACGCGGACCTGATCATGCTCGACACGCTCAAGTCGCGCGAAGGCGAGGATTGGGCGGAGCCGACGAGCAAGGGCAGTTACGTGGACGGGACAATCGACGTCGCCCAACGCGAATGGCTGCGCGGGACGCTTGCCGCCGCGAAACGTCCGACGTTCGTCGGGGCGCACCATCATGCGCGTGAAGTCGGCATCGTCAAGGACATCGTCACGTCTCCGACGGCGTACGGCTATATCTTCGGGCACGAGCACGTGTGGGACGAAAGCGTTTTTCTCACCGACGGCTACGGCAATTCCCAGACCGTCCAGGCGGCGACCTTGCCTTCCGGCGGGTTCTGGGGCGACATCGGCTACGCGCTCTTCCGGACGTTCGAGGACCGCGCGGAGCTGACCGTAAGGCAGACGGACTTCTACTTCAACCGCCGTTGGCAGGGCAAGCCGCGTCCGAAGAACTGGGACGAGCGCGTCAGGGCGCATGACGGGCGCACGGTCACGTTCTGGTACGACAAGCCCGGCAACTTCTACAGGGGATAAGGGACGATGAATCGGAACGTCGCTGCGGCCGTGCTCGTGAACGCCGTCGTCCTCGGCGCTGCGTCACTGACGTCTTTTGCGGTCAAGATCGAGATTTCGCAGGATCACGCCGACGCGCTTTACAGTGCGGGAGAGGAGGCGGTGTTTTCCGTCGCCGTCAAGGACGACGGCGGTGCATTGTTGAAGTCGGGCGAGGCCAGATGGACGCTCGACAACTTTGGCACGGTTGCGTTCGGTTCGGGCGAAGCGCATCTTGCGGACGGCAACCCTTTTACCGTACGCGGCAAGATGGACGATGCGGGATTTCTCCGCCTCCAGGTGAAGACCGCCGCGAAGTCCGCCGTGTGGGGCGTCGGATACGCGGTGGAGAAGATCCGGCAGGACGAACCGCGTCCGGCAGACTTCGACGCCTACTGGGCCGCCGAGAAAGCGCGCCTCGAGCGAGAAGTGCCGCTTGACCCAAGGGTTGCGTTGGACGAGAGCCATTCCACAAAGGAGTACGACTGCTACCGCGTGAGCTTTGCCACGTTCAACGGCAAGCGCGTGTATGGTTTTCTGGCCGTGCCGAAGGATTCCGCCGCCGTGCCGTTCCGCGTACGCGTGTCGGTGCCCGGGGCAGGTCCCGGTGCAACGTACGCTCGTACGAAGCCCGGCGAGATTACGCTCGTCATGAACGTCCACACGTTCGAGCCGGAGGCGACTTACGAGGCGCAGGGCGTGACGATGAAGAAGCAGAACGCCGCGCTTGCCGAGAAATACGGGCTGCCGGACAAGCGTGCGTACTGCTCGCTCGCCGGGATCGCCGAATCGCGCGAGGAGTATTTTTACCACGACGTGATGCTTGGCATCAATCGCGCCGTGGACTGGGTCTGCGCAAGGCCGGACGTCGACCTGGCGAACGTGTCCTACAGCGGCTCGAGCCAAGGCGGGGGCTTCGGACTTTTTCTCGCCTATCTGAACACGCATTTCACCAAGGTGTTCGTCGCCGTCTGCGCAATCACAGGACACTACGGATACAAGCAGGGCATGGACAGCGGATGGCCAAAGCTGATTGCCGGCCAGCCGCCTGCGAAGAAGCCTGCCGCCGAACGGAATGCCGCCTACTTCGACGGAGTGAATTTCGCCGCCGGCGTCAGGACGCCAATTCGATTTCTTGTCGGTTTCGCGGACATGACGTGTCCGCCCGCGAACGTCTACGCCGCCTACAACGCGTGTCCGTCAGGGGACAAAGCCATCGTGAACGCGATCGGCTCTGGGCACAGCTGGCTCGCCTGGCATGCAAGAAGCCTCAGGACGCCTGACGGATTCGACTACGAGAGATGGCTTCGCACGCCTTCTGGCCCCCTGGCGCTCGAGACGACGGAGGAGGGAGAAGTCCATTGCGCGGCGGCGCACGTCAAGTTCCTGCCGATGCAACGCCGCGCCGACGGATCGTTCAAGGGGCATGTCGCGAAAGTGGCGGCGGACGCAAACGGCACGCTGCGCTGGACGTTCGCGGCGCGCGGCCAGAACGTGGTGATGCTGAAGCTCGACGCTTTGCGCTGGGCGGGTGGCAAATGCGTATCGGATGCGCAGACGGTGGCGATGCCACGTGCGCACGAGAAGGGGAAGAACGTCCATCTTACGGGGCACGAGGCGAGGCGGTTCGCGTTCACCTCCCCGTCTGGTGAGTCGTTGAACCTCGATTTCGGAGCTCCTTTGCGCCTGCACGCGATGGATGAGCGGGAGTGGGGCCTTGGCACGTTCGTGTTCCGCTTCCACGGCAGCAATGACGTGATTGCCGCCACGCTGGACACGGGGCGTCCGCTTGTCGTGAAGGAACGCGAGCCGTATGCGCTGAAGCGCGGGGCGAAGTGGATTCCCGTCAAGGTGGAGCGCGACGTGGAGAAAGGCGGCGCACTGGATTTCTCGACGATTGTCCAAGGGGGCCCCTGCCGTCGCGTCGTGGCGAGGGGACGGCATTTCGAGTTTGGGGATTCGCCGGGCGTACCGCGTCGCTTCTACGGCGTGAACATCTGCGAGAGCGCGAACTTCGCGCGGCCGGACGTCGCCGAGGCGTTCGTGCGACAGTTGCGCGTTCGCGGCTACAACGCGCTCCGCCTCCACCACCACGACAACGGGATGGTCGAAGGCTCGACGGACGGTACGACCGTCAACGCCGTTCAGCTTGACAGGATGGACCGTCTTTTGGCCGCGTGCGGACGTGAGGGCGTCTACGTGACGACCGATCTTTTCGTGTCGCGCAAGGTGCCGCGCCGCGCGATCGGGCGGCAGGAAGACGGTTTCCTCGGCATGGACGAATACAAGGCGCTCGTGCTTGTGAACGAGGCGGCGTTCTCCAACCTCTGCGCGTTCGCGCGCCAGTGGATGACGCACGTCAACCCGTACACCGGCCTTCGCTGGGCGGACGATCCGGCGCTCGCGTTCCTCGCGTTCGTGAACGAAGGGCACCTCGGCATGGTTGGCGCAGAGACGCTTCGCAGGTACCCCGAATACGTCGAGGCGTGGAAGGCGTGGGCGGCGGCGGACGGCTGCGGCATCGCCGAGATTCCGTCCGGCAAGCCGTGGGACAAGACGCCGGAGATGGAGGCGTTCGCGCGGTTCGCGGCCTCCCTTGAGATGCGTTTTGCCGAACGGATGCGCGCGTTCCTGAAAGACGAGCTGGGCGTCAAGGCTCTTCTTACGGACATGAGCGCGGGGATGGAGCGCGAACCGTTCAGGGCTGTGCGCGCGGCGCACTACGACTATGTGGACGAGCATTTCTACTGGGATCATCCTGGCTGGGTGAACACGGCCTGGCGTCTGCCATCCACGAGCCTGAACACGAATCCGATCAAATCGCGCGGCGCGGACGTCTTGGCGGAATGTTCGCGGACGGGGCTTGCGGACAAGCCGTTCGCCGCGTCGGAGTACAACTTCTCAGGCCCTGGCGAATACCGGCACATGGCGGGCCTTGTCGCTGGCGCGGAGGCGGCGAAGGAGGACTGGGGCGCGATCTGGCGCTTTGACTGGGCGGGAAGCCCGTGGGCGATCGTGAAGCCGGAGGAGGTGCGTTCCGGCTATTTCAGCATGAGCGGCGACGTGCTGGCGCAGGCGAGCGATCGCGCCGCGCTGTGTCTGTTCCTTCGCGGCGATTTGGCGGTCGGTGACGGCAATGCGGTTGCGGCGGACCGAGCAAAAGGCGCGTTCGTCGTGAAAACGGCACGGACGGCGGGCGGCTTCACGGAGGACGGTCGGCTGGATGCGGGCATGTTTGCCGCGTCCTGCGACAAGGAGCCGACGACGATCTGGGCGAGCACGCTCGACGGAAAGGCGTTCGGCGAGTCGCGGCGGATACTCGTTTCGCACCTCACCGACCTCTGCAACGACGGCGACACGTATACCGACGCTTCGCGAACCGTTCTGCTCAGATGGGGCAGGATGCCGCACCTCGTCCGCGCCGGACGCGCCAAGATCGCGTTGAGGCTTGCCGGCGGCGTCTTCAAGGTCCATGCGCTCGATACCGCAGGGCGGCGGGTGCGCGAAGTTCCGCATGCGTTCAACGAAAAGGGGTGGCTGTGTTTTGTTGCCGATGTCGCCGCCAATCCGGAGAACGCGACGTTCCTTTACGAGATCGTGTCCGACTTGGCAACGAAATGCAGGGGGACAGGCCCCACGGATTAAGCCTCTGGCTTTCTAGCTGGCGGACGCGCCAGCCTTCCGACGCGCCCACATCATGCGCGGCGGCGAATTCGTGTTCGAGATGACAAGGAATCGGTGATTGCGTCAACTTTTTCCACATTGCTTCGAAGGGTCGGATTTGGCATAATTGACGCGCTGGATCTTTCGGACGCGCAGGGTGGTTCCTGCGCGTCCGTCGAAGTGGAGAATCGGATGATGAATAAGATAGGCCTGTCTCTTGTGGCCGCGGCGCTGGCCGCGGGTCCTGTCGGCGCGTTGGACGTGTCGTTCACGGCACGCACCGAGCCGGCGATGCCGGGCGTCACCGCCACGGCGGATGCGCGCATGTCGGGAAACGAGTGGGAGATCGCCGTCACGGTCACGAACGCGACCGACAAGACGGTGCGGCTGAAGGCCGTGCTGAGCGCCGAGCCGCACCTCGTCGCCACGCGCTACATGATCCCCGGCGTCAACTATAACGGCAACGAGTACGGCGAGCGGATGCCGAAGGGCTGGGAGAAGGACGGCGAGCCGTGGATTTTCGGCTACGACCGTTGCAGCATCCCGTCATGCACGGTCAGCGAAAACGCCGAGACCGTCTTCGCGCTCTTCGCCTCGGACGCCGACCCCGACTCGCACGTGAGCTCCTGCTCGATGGAAAAGACGGCTGACGGCTCGTTCCGGCATCTCATCTACTGGCCCGTCACGGAAGCCCCCGTCTCGTACACCGACAAGAAGACCTTCTCCGAACGCTACGACACCTATCTGACGCTGGCGCCGGGCGCGACGTTTCGCGCGAAGGCGTTCGCCTGCACCGGCAAGCCGCCGTGGCCGAACTACGGTTTCGAGACGGTCTTCCGCTGCGCGTGGAAACGGCTCGTGCACGCGACGCCGGCCGTGCGCACCGTCGCCGAGACGATGCGGCTGGACAAGGCGTTCCAGGACTGGAGCCGCCGGCAGGACGACGAAGGCTTCTGGTACTACGGATTCCTCGTGGACCAGACGCTCCTGCTCGGCAACCACCGCGTCAACGCGCCCACCAACGTCACGATCGCCGATATCGAGATGGATCCCTCGCGCAACTGGTGGAACACCCCCGACCTGGAAGAATCCAAGCATCTCAAGAAAGGCGAGTACGTCAGGGGGCCGGGGCAAGACATCGGATTCTCCGCGCAGAGCTTCCAGATGGCACGTCTCTCAATCGAGTACGGCCTGCGCAACGGTCGGCGCGAGGACGTCGACTTCGGCCTCAAGGTGCTTCGCAGCTGGATCAGGGTGCGGCAGTGCCCGAGCGGACACTTCACGCATCCCGACCATCCCGAATGGAAGAAGACGAACGCCTCTACCGTCGGCTGGGCGATCGGAGAGCTCGCCCGGGTGGCGATCCTCCTGAAGTCGCACGGGATGGACGCGTCCGACTTCGAGGCGGCCGCGGCCAAGCTCGTCAAGTCCGTCGTCGGGAACGTGCGCAAGGACGGCAACCTCGGCTCGCGCTGGGTCATCGAGAGCGGCGAGACGATCGGCTGGGGCGGGGATTGCGGCGGCTACGTGCTGATGGGGCTGGTCCGCTACTGGCAGCTCACGCGCGATCCGAAGCTGATGGAGACGATCGAAAAGGCGTTCATCTACTACTACAACCACGACGTCAACAAGTTCGCGTGCAACGGCGGCGCCATGGACTGCGTGAGCGTGGACCGCGAGGGCATCCATCCGTTCTTCACCGCGGCCGTGACGATGCACCGCGAGACGGGACGAATCCGCTACCTGAAATGGGCGAAGCAGGCCGCGTGGTACTTCCTCTCCTGGCTCTACCTGCAGAACCCGGTTTACGGGCCCGAGACAGACTTCGCGAAATTCGGCTTCCGCCCCGCGGGCGCCACGATCGTCGGCTGCGAGCATCCCGCGCTGGACGACTACGGCTCCGTGATGATCGCCGACCTGTTCGCGCTCTACCACATTACCGGCGACGGACTCTGGCGGGACGTGGCCGCCTTCATGTGGCGCAACGCCACGCAGGGCTTCGCCGACGAGAAGCACCGCGTGTGGCACGCCCTCGAGCGTCCGCTCGGCGCGAAGAACGAGGCCTATTTCCAGACGCGCTGGAGCAAGTACCGCACGGGCGAGCGCAAGCGCGGGCACTTCAACGACCTCTGTTCGGCTTGGGGCGGCACTTACCGCCTGGCGTCGATCTACGACCTCTCGCCGGAAGACCTGCTCTGGCTCGAGGCCCATTGCCGTCCCACGCGATGAGACGGTGCTGCAGTGGCGACGATCGGCCGTGTGCGCCGCTAGATCGTCACGAGCGTGTAGTCGGCGGAACCGAGGCCGGCGCGCTCGCCCTCGGCGATGGCGTCCTGCCAGCGCGTCTGCGGGTGCATCGCCGTGAAGATGTCGCCGTGCGTGTCCATGCCGGCGAGGCAGCAGTTCGGCATCACGGGAGCCGCGTTGCAGAGGTCTGCGCACGCCTTGTCGAGCGCCACCGGGTCGAACGAGGCGGCCATGCCGACGTCGGGGACGAGCGGGGCGTCGTTCATCGGGTGGCAGTCGCAGTGCGGCGAGACGTCGCAGACGAACGAGACGTGGAACGCGGGCTTGCCGCGTACGATCGCGGCCGTGTATTCGGCGATCTTGCCGTGGAGAACGGTGCAGGGCTCGCCGAAGTCGGAGAGGATCGCGTCGCGGTTGCACGCGCCGATGCAGCGTCCGCAGCCGACGCACTTCTCGGGATCGATGGAAGCCACGCGCCGCCCCTCGGCGTTCTTGCCTACGGTGCAGGCGCCATGCGCGCATTCCTTTGTGCACTTGCCGCATCCGATGCAGTTCGCCTGATCCACCTGGGGATGGACGCTCGAGTGCAGGACCTTCTTGCCGGCGCGTGAGGCGCCGCCCATGCCGATGTTCTTGAGCGCGCCGCCGATGCCGGTCATCTCATGGCACTTGAAGTGCGTGAGGGAGATGATCACGTCGGCGTCCACGAGCGCGCGCCCGACGTAGGCCTCCTTCACGTACGTGCCGCCGGGGAGGGGGAGGGCCACGTCGTCCGTGCCCTTGAGGCCGTCCGCGATGAGGACGTGGCAACCGGTGGAGAAGGGCGAGAAGCCGTTCTCGTAGGCGATGGCGAGATGGTCGAGCGCGTGCTTGCGCTGGCCCACGTAGAGCGTGTTGGCGTCCGTCAGGAAGGGGCGTCCGCCCTGCGCCTTCACGAAGTCGGCGAGCGTTTTCGCCCAGTTCGGCCGCAGGTAGCTCATGTTGCCGGCCTCGCCGAAGTGGAGCTTGATCGCGACGAACTTGTCGGCGAGGTCGATCTTGCCGAGCCCGGCGGTCTTGAGCAGGCGCGTGAACTTCTGCTGCAGGTTCTCCGCGTCCGAGCAGCGGAAGTCGGCGAAATGGACGATGGATTTGTTTTTCTGGCTCATTGGATGCCTCCGTCTTGGGTTAAAGGGAGATGATGTCGATGCGGCGGAACTCGATGGGGCAGCCTTCGCTCTGGAGCTGGATCTTTCCGCGCGACGGCGAGAGGCGCGTGAGGCGGTTGACGAGCTTGCCGTTGAAGTAGAACTCGGCCTTGTCGCCCGCGCAGACGAGTTCCGCCACGTTCCACTCGCCGATCGGCTTCTCGTTCGCCGCCGGACGGACGCCGTACGTGTCCGTCCAGTCGCGCGCGATGTCGGAGCGGCAGAGGCGGTCGTTGCCGACGAGGCGGACGGTCTTGCCGCCCTCCTTGTGGATGCGGTGCTTGCCGCCGAGCAGCTCGTCGCTCGCCTCTCCCTCGACGAAGATGTCGGGACGGTCTTTCCTGCCGACGGTCCACAGGTCGCCCGACGCGCCCACGATGAGGTTGTACTCGTGCGAGAGCATCCACGTGTTTCCGAATCCGCCGTCGGGTCCGATGGAGTGGAAGAGGATGCCGCTGTCGGGGGCCTTTGTCTTCTTCGGCCCGTGGTTGGGCGCGCCCGTCCACCTGTATTCGACGATCAGCCGGTAGTCCGAGAACTCCTCCTTCGTGGTGAGGCAGCCGAACTCTTCGCCGCTTACGCGGATCACGCCGTTCGTCACGGTGAACACGCCCTTGGGGTCGTTGTCCACGCCGCGTCCGCGGATGAAGGTGTACCAGTTCGTCAGGTCGCGTCCGTTGAACAGCTCGCGCGTATGGGCGAGTTCGGAATTGCAGATGGGGATGCAGCCGGCGAGGCTTGCGAGTCCGAGCAGGCAGGTCGTCAGTCGTTTCATAGGTCGAATTCTCCTTGCGTGAGCGCGGATGGGGATGGCGCAGGCGTGGCGGGGGGCGCGTCCGTGGCGAATCGCGCGAAGAAATCGTCCTCGGAGATGACGGGGATGTTCAGTTCCTTCGCCTTCTTGTTCTTGCCGGAGGTGGAGGCGACGTCGTTGTTGATGAGGTAGCTGGTCGACTTCGAGACGGAGCCCGTCACCTTGCCGCCCTTTGATTCGATGAGCGCCTTCAGCTCGTTGCGGTTGGCGAAACGGTGGACGTCGCCGGTGATGACGAAGGTCAGTCCCGCGCAGCTGCCGCCCACGGGCGCGGCGGTCGGCATCGTGAGCGTCACCTGGCCGAGCAGGTCGGCCACGAGCGCCTGGTTCGCCGGCGCCTTGCACCATTGAACGAACGCAGCCGAACGCACCGCGCCGAGTCCGTCGATCTCCGCGAAGACGTCGTCAGACGGCGCGTTCGCGGCCTTGTCGAAAAGTTCCTGCGCGCTGGAGACCGTGCGGAGCAGCCGCTTGGCCACGTCGATGCCGCACAGCGGAATCGCGAGCGCCACGAGGAAACGCGTCGCTTCGCGCGTGCGCGCGGCTTCCACCGAGGCGGCGATGTTGGCGGCGGACTTGTCGCCGAATCCCTCCATCATGGCGATGTCGGGGCGATGCGCGCCGAGGCGGTAGATGTCCGCCACCGTCTTGATCCAGCCCTTGTTGACGAACTTGGCGAGCGTCTCGCCCGCGAGGCCGTCGATGTCCATGCCGTCCTTCGAGACGAACCGCATGAACTTCCGCAGCTCGCGCGCGGCGCAATGCTCGTTCGAGCAGCGGAGCGTGCGCGTGCCGGACTCGGCCTCTCGGATCGCCGTGGGCGCGCCGCAGACGGGGCATGTGGACGGAATCTCCAGCTCGCCGACCTTGCGCGTGACGGCGACGACCTTCGGGATGATCTTGTTCGCCTTGATGACGGAGAGTCCCGTGCCCGGCCCGCCGATGCCGAGGCGTTCGCACTCGGAGATGTTGCAAAGCGAGGCGCGCTTGACGGTCGTGCCTTCCAATGCGACGGGCGCGAAGACGGCGACAGGCGAGATGGAGGCGACGGCGCACGACCATTCGATCCGTTCCAGCGTCGTCTCGGCCGTCTCGTCTTGCCACTTGAACGCGAGGCCCGCGCGCGTCGCGTGGTGGCCCGTCACGCTGCCTGTCTTGGCGTACGCCACGTCGTCGTACGTCACCACGAGGCCGTCTACGGGGTAGGGGTTCTCGCCGTCCGTCACGCGCACGGTCCATCGGTCGATCGCCGCCTGGAGGTTTGTTTCCGTGGGATCGTCGACGCGCTCGCGCTCGACGCCGTCGAGGCCGATCTCGTTCAGCCAGTCCATCTGCGCGCCCCACGACGCGAACGTCTTTTCGGCATGTACGAGCGAGAAGGGTATCCAGCGCAACTTGCGGCGGCGCAGCTCGTCCACGGCCTTCGTCTCTTCCGTGTCCTTGAGCGTCAGCGAGCCGGAGGCGAGGTTGCGGGGGTTGGCGTAGTCCTCCTGCGATTCGGCGAGAAACGCCTCGAAGTCTGCGTAGGAGATCACGGCTTCGCCGCGCACGACGAGGTGGCCTTTCTCCGTGATCGCCTGCGGGATGCCGCAGATGCCGGGCGCGAGGTGCGTGATGTTCGTGCCGACATGCCCGTCGCCACGCGTGACGACTTTTGCGAGTCTTCCGCCATCGTAGGTGACGACAAGCGTAAGGCCGTCGAGCTTCCACGAAATCCAGACGGGACGTCCTTCGGCCCACTTGGCGACGTCGGCCGTCTTCTTCGTCTTGGCGAGCGAGAGGGCGGCGAACTCGTGCGCTTCCTTCTGCCCGGCCACGTCGTCTGCCGAGACGCGGTTCGTGGGGGAATCGGGCAGGACGACGCCCGTCTCGGCCTCCAGCGCCTTCACCTGGTCGAAGAGCGCGTCCCACTCGAAGTCCGTCATCAGCTCGCCGCGCCCGTTGTAGTAGGCGTCCGCGGCGGCGTTCAGCCGCGCGACCATTCCGCGCATCTGTTCGATTCTGTCGTCCATCGCGGGCATTATATCAAATCGCGGGATTGCGGCGGGCGGGAATGTGCCCTGCCGAGGTTTATGGTAGAATAGCGGCATGGAAAAATTCGAAGAGGTCATGCCGGACGTCTGGCTCCTGAAGGTGCCGTTCGGCATCGTGTGGACGGGCGTCATTCTCGTGCGGGGCGAGAAAAGCTTCCTGATCGACTCCTCGCAGGCGCAGCCGGAGGAATTCCTGATCCCCGCCCTCGACGCGCTGGGCGTAAGGCTTTCGGAGATCGACTGGCTGCTCAACACGCACAGCCACGGCGACCACATCGGGGGACATCACGCGCTCGTGACGAAGTACGGCCTCACGTGCGCGGCGCTGGACACCTCCGCCGACGCGCTCCGCGATCCGGTGAAGGTTGCGATCCGCGTGCGGACGCGCTTCCCGAAGAACTCGCCGCCGCCGCAAAGCTACCTGAAGGGCGTGGAGCCGACGAAGATACTCGCTGAGGACGAGCTGCTGGAAGGGCGCTTTTCCGCCATCCGCACGCCTGGGCACGACGACGACTGCGTGTGTTGGTACGACCACGTCACGAAGACGGCGTTTACGGGCGACTCGCTCCAGGCGAACGGCACGCCCACGCAGGGCGTCGGGTTCTACCGCGACCTGCCGGCCTACCGGCGTTCGCTCGCGCACCTGCGCGGCTATGACATCGAAAACCTCGTCTGCGGACACGACTACGACGGCATCGGCTCCGTCGTGCGCGGACGGGAAAAGGTGAAAGAGGCGCTCGACTATTGCGAGGCACGCGTCCGGCTCTACGACGAGAAGATACGCGGGTACGTCGCGGAGGGCGTACCCGCGGAGGAGGAGCCGACGACGCTCGCGCTGCGGCTCATCGACGAGGTGGGGTGTGGCAGGCCCGCGTCGCTTTTTCTTGCCTTGCACACGGTTTCGGAACATCTGAAGGAGGTCTCGAAATGAGTATGATCGGTGCGGCGGCGCTGGCCGCCATCGTCCTGGTTTCGCCGGAGAACGGCGCGCGCGTGCCCACGCTGCCGCCCGCGCAGAAGGCCGTGCTGGCGCAAACGACGAAAGACGAGCGGCGGACGGTGGGCGCCTCCTACCCGAATGGCCCGTGGGGCGTGGCCGCGCCGCTTGTCCTCGCGTGGCGCGCGACGGCGGGGGAGGCCGGGTCGTGGAAGATACGGGTGGGGACGAGTCCCGACCTGAAGGACGGGACCGACTACTGGATCTTCTTTTTCGACATCGCGCCGGACGCGGACGGCACGTACCGCTACGAGGTGCCGCGCGCGAACCTCGAGCTGGGGCGGCGGTACTGGTGGCGCGTGTGGAGCAACGTGAAGTGCGCGAAATGGACGTGCGGCGCCGCGACGGGCCCGAACGGCTGCGCATGCGGCGCGACAGGTCCCGCGCCCGCCTCGGAGATCGGGACGTTCATCACGGAGGACGTGCCGCCGCGCTGGATCGCGATCGAAGGGCGCACGAAGAACATCCGCGACCTCGGCGGCTGGCGGACGCGCGACGGCCGCCGCGTACGGCAGGGGATGGCGTTTCGCGGCGAGGCGCTCAACGACAACAGCGTCAACGGCGAGGTCGTGGGACGCAGCCGTCTCACGTTCGAGGACGCGGCGTACCTGACGAAGACGCTGGGCATCCGGACGGATCTCGACCTCCGTACGAAACGCGAGATCTCGACGATGACGCAGTCCCCGCTGGGGCCGGGCGTGGCGTTCATCCACCGTTCCGCGCCTGCCTACAAGGAAATCTTCACGCCGGAGGGGATGAAGACGATGGCGGCGAACTTCCGTGTGTTCTGCGACGAGAGGAACTATCCGATCTTCTTCCATTGCATCGGCGGCGCGGACCGCACCGGCTCGCTCGCCTACGTGCTGAACGGCGTGCTGGGCGTTGAGCGCGCGGACCTGGAGCGCGACTGGGAATCGACCTTCTATCCCGACATTCCGAACGTTGTGACGAACGACACGGGCAAGCCGTTCATCAACGGCACGTACTGGCGCAGCTCGCAACACTTCGACGACGGGTTCGCGAAATACGCCACGCCAGGCGATACGCTGCGCGACCGCATCGAGCGCTACCTGCTCGCCTGCGGCGTGACGAAAGAGGAGATCTCGAAGGTTCGCACGATCATGCTGGAGGCTGACGCGCGAGATTGAAATGAAAGGACGTACGATCATGAAGAGCAGCCGAAACGGCAAACGGTTGGCCGCGCTTGCGTTCGCGGGGGGATTGCTGGCGGCGTCGGCGGCAGAGCTGGAGCTGGCGTGGACGCTGAGGGACGGGCGGGTGGAAAAGGAGACCGCGCCGCTCGTGGAGAAGGGCGGCGCGCTGACGTTCACTCTCCCGGCGGCGGCGATCCGCGCGAAGGGCGCGAAGCGCCTCGCGATGACGCCCGACTTCGCGACGGCGCGGAAAGGCGAGGACGGCTACTGGGTGGTGCCCACGGGCCAGTACGGCACGTTCCGCTGCGACAAGGGCAGCTACTCGTGCAGCTGGCCGTCGATGTCGATGTTCGGCATGAAGACGCCCGCGAAGACGTTCGTCGCGTTCGTGACGGGGCTCAAGTACTACTTCACCGCACGCGTCGAGGCGGCGGACGGCGTCTACCGCATGAGCTGCGTGCTGAACGAAGAGCAGTGCGCGGATCCCTACGAGGACTTCTCGATCGAGTTCCACGGGCTGACCGGCGCGGACGCCGACTACAGCGGCATGGCGCGCGCCTACCGGAAGCACCAGCTGGACCGCAAGGCGATCGTGCCGCTCGCGGAACGCGTGAAGGACAACCCGCTCCTCAAGTACGGCGTGGAGGCTCCCGAGATCCGAATCCGCCAGGCCTGGAAGCCGGTGCCCAGCCCGAAGCCCAACCAGACGCCCGAGGACGAGCCGCAGGTGAAACAGGTGGTCACGTTCGATCGCGTGCAGGACATCGTGCGCGAGCTGAAGAAGCAGGGCGTGGGCAAGGCGGAACTCTGCCTCGTGGGCTGGAACGTGGGCGGACACGACGGCCGGTGGCCGCAAATTTTCCCCGTCGAACCGTCGCTCGGCGGCGAGGCGCGCCTCAGGGAACTCATCAAGATGACGCAGGCGAACGGCTACCAGATCGTGCCGCACGGCAACTGGCGCGACGCCTACCTCATCGCGGACTGCTGGGACGCGGAGTGGACGGTCAAGAACGCGGACGGCACGATCAAGCCCGCGCACACGCAGTGGTGGGGCGGCGGATGCCCCTACGAGATCTGCCCCCAGCGGGCCTACGAGAAGTTCTGCACGCGCGACCTCTGGCGCATCCGCGCGCTCGGCTTCCAGGGCCTCGGCTACTTCGACACGGTGACGATCCTCCTCGCGCCGAAGTGCGACGACCCGCGCCACCGGTGCTCGCGCGCCGACTCGGCGAAGTGGTGGGGGCGCTGCGCCGCGCTCACGCGCAAGGTTTTCGGCGGCTTCGCGAGCGAAGGGTCGCTCGATCATTTCGCGGGCGAGACGGATTCCGTGCTCTACGCGAGCTTCGGCGACCCGCGCAAGAAGAACAAGGGCCTCGTGGACGGCATGATCCCCGTGTGGCAGATCGTCTACAACGGCTTCATCGTGCAGAACCCGTTCACGACCACGGTGAACTTCACGGC